>JAZSEC010000062.1:0-3768 GCA_045531485.1 Eubacteriales bacterium
GGGCTCTTCTCCTCTGTCGAGGAACACGCTGCTCTTCGTACCCGAGAAGCACTTTAACTTCAAGAAGCCGAAGATGAAAACGGTTGTCAGCGGCCAGGACCGTCGCTTCAGCCTGACTCTGTCGGCAGACTGCTTCGTTAAGGATATTGAGATCTGCTTTGACGGTGTGGACGTGGTCTTTGAGGACAACTATTTCGATCTGACAAGCGAGGCACCCGTTAAGGTAAACTTCACCGTGGTGGGCGGCATAGAAACCAGCTATCACCTGAAGGACGTGCTTGAGCTTCGCAGCGTTTGCGATCTGAAATAAGAGGCTCGGGCCCCTCGCCAAAGTGCGATCTATAAACCGATACACTCTCTTTGGTATCGGTGAGAAAAGGAACAAAAAACCAATGAAAAACGGTGTAATAATAATTAACAAGGAGATCGGCCCCACCTCTCAGGGCGTGGTCAACCGTGTAAAGCGGCTGCTCGGTGCTTCGAAGGCAGGTCATACGGGAACTCTTGATCCCATGGCGACAGGAGTTCTGCCCGTGCTTATTGAAAGAGGAGTTAAGGCAAGCGAGTTTATGCTCTCCTCGGATAAGCATTACGTTGCCACGCTGCTCCTGGGCAGGACCACAGATACCGAGGACGTGACGGGCGAGATCCTTACCGAATCCGACGCCATACCTACCGAGGACGAGGTCATCTCTGCGGCGGGAAAATTCGTCGGTGAATACATGCAGACACCACCTATGTATTCTGCACTTAAGATCGGCGGGCGTAAGCTCTGCGATCTGGCACGCGAGGGCGTAACCGTTGAGCGTGAGCCACGTGCGGTGACCGTACATTCTCTGTCTGTGACGAGGATAAACGATAGGGAATATACCCTGGACGTTCGCTGCTCGAAGGGAACGTATATACGTACGCTCTGTGCCGATATCGGCAAATTGCTTGGATGCGGCGGCTGTATGAAGACCCTGTGCCGTGCATCTGCCTCCGGCTTTACCTTAGAGGACGCACATACCCTAGGTCAGCTTGAGGCCATGACAGAATCCGAGAGGGAGGCCTGTGTTTTTCCCGTGGAATATATTTTCCGTCAGCTTGATGAGGTAAGGCTGAGTCCCTTCTTCTCAAGGCTCGCTCACTCGGGTCTTGAAATTTATCTTAAAAAGATAAATCTCGATCTGCCCCTGGGTCAACGTGTACGTCTGTCGGATGAGGGCGGTTTCTTCGCTCTCGGCGAGGTTCGCGAGTTCGAGGAGGGCAGGGCGATAAAGCCCATAAGACAGTTCTGATCTGTCTTGAATTTAATTAATAATCCTGAGAGGTTACTATGCTGGATACCGAAAGAAAAAAGCTTTTTGATCCAAAGAGAGAATATTTGAATATAGGCATCAGCGAGGGCGGTGTGGTCTACGGTATAATTCCCGTGATGTGGGAAAGCACCGCGGGTGCATTTAATATGAAAACCCCCGACGTCTTTATCGCTCCTGAGGATCTGTCCGACGAGGCAGTAATGGATAGGATCTATTCGCTGACCGTTCAGGGACTGTATATCTATACTCCCCTGGAGGATTATGGATTTATCAGCAGACTTACCGATCTTTGGGACATACATATCGAGGGTGCCGAGAATATGAAGAGCCTTGATTTCCTCAGCGAAATGCACGACTGCTCTATGCTGTTTCTGGCACACGCACACCTTAGCGATATTGATACGGTCTATAAGGTGAAGGAGGCGGATCGCGGAATCGTCCAGGCCTTCCGTTACCTTGGTCTGTACGACTGCAGGGTGGAGAGACCCACCGAATGCTCCAACCCTAAATGTTATTTCACCGAGCTTTTAGTCTGGTCAAGGCCTGAAAATCGGGAGAGGGATATGGAGATATGGCAGTCCGCCTCGGCACTTACGAAGAAATATTATCCCATCGAGCCGAAGGAGAGGTAAAGGAGAGCTTTGGGACACTCCTCTTGGACCTCTAAAAAATACTTTACTTAAAATGTTGACAAACGGCACGGTTTGGTTTATAATTAAAAAGTTAGATAATTTTTACGTACGGGCGTATTAATGCGTCCGTGATCGAAAGGAAAGATAAAAATGCAAGTTAAAATTGAAGAGCTTAAGAAAAGCTTTGCCTCTGCCATCAGCGAGGCAAATTCTGCCGACTCTCTCGAGGCACTTCGCGTTGAGTATCTTGGCAAAAAGGGTCACGTTGCAGCTCTGATGCAGCAGCTCCGCTTTGCAGAGGATAAGAAGGCGGCAGGTCAGCTTATCAACGGTCTTAAGACCTACGTTGAGGGCGAGATCGAAAGAGTAAACGAGGAGCTTCGTGCGGCTGCTATCGCCGCTAAGGTTCGCTCTGCGAAGAAGTATAATCCCACCCTTCGCTTCCCTGAGGAGCACGGATCCTATCATCCCATTACCCTCGCTACCCGTGAGGTTGAGGACGTGTTCATCTCCATGGGCTTTACCATCGAGAACTACGACGAGATCGTTGATGACTATAAGTGCTTTGAGGCTCTTAATATTCCTAAGCACCACCCCGCAAGAGATATGCAGGATACCTACTATCTTGACAACGGTCAGCTTCTTAAGACCCATACCTCCGCGGCACAGAATTACATTATGAAGAAGTACGGAGCACCTCTGCGTGCCATCTTCCCCGGCCGTTGCTTTCGTAACGAGTCCACCGACGCCTGCCACGAGAACACCTTCTTCCAGCTTGAAGGTATGATGATCGACGAGAATATCTCTATCTCCAACCTCATCTACTTCATGAAGACTATGCTTTCCGAGGTATTCCACCGCGACGTTAAGGTAAGACTCCGTCCCGGCTTCTTCCCCTTCGTGGAGCCCGGCTTCGAGCTTGACATCAGCTGCGAGATCTGTGGCGGCGAGGGATGTCCCTCCTGTAAGAATTCCGGCTGGCTTGAGCTTTGTCCCTGCGGTATGATCCATCCCAACGTTCTTCGTGAGGGCGGCATTGATACCGAGAAGTACTCCGGCTTTGCCTTCGGTCTTGGTCTTACCAGACTTGCTATGATGAAGTACGGCGTTAAGGATATCCGTGATTTCAACTCCGGTAACCTTAAGGCTCTGTCCCAGTTTGAATCTATTTAATGAAAGGAGAGGCTAGCGTATGTTTTTATCTATGAATTGGATAGGCGATTTCGTTGACCTTTCCGGTCTTGATAAGAAATCCCTTATTAAGAACTTTACTCTTTCTACCGCAGAGGTAGAGGATATTATTGAAAAGGGCAGTGAGATCAGTGGCGTTGTTGTTGCTAAGATCCTCTCTGTCGAGAATCATCCCGAATCCAAGAAGCTTCATCTTCTTAAGGTGGATAAGGGTGATGAGGTGGTTGACATCGTCTGCGGTGCTCCCAACGTAAGAGAGGGCATGAAGGTTGCTCTTGCAACCCTCGGCGGTCAGATCGGTGACATCACCATCGCGCCCAGAAAGCTTGCGGGCTATACCTCCTACGGTATGTGCTGCTCTGAGGCGGAGCTTGGTATTTCCGACGACAACAGCGGCCTTTGGGAGATCACCGACGATATTCCTCTCGGCACCGATATCAAGTCGGTATACGGCATTGACGATATCATCTTCGAGGTTGATAACAAGTCGCTTACCAACCGTCCTGACCTCTGGAGCCACTATGGCATTGCAAGAGAGTTCGCTACCATCACAGGCCGTCCTCTCAAGGCTCCCGAGCTTCTTGACGCATCTCAGTTTGATAGCCTTCCTCCTGTTCTCGTTGACGTGAAGGCAACCGAGCTTT
>JAZSEC010000045.1:0-17892 GCA_045531485.1 Eubacteriales bacterium
GGAGCTTCTTCGTCAGCAGGTGCTTCCTCGACGGACTCCTCAACTGCGGGAGCTTCTTCCTCGTCAGGTGCTTCCTCGATAGGTTCTTCAACTGCGGGAGCTTCCTCCTCGTCAGGTGCTTCCTCGACAGATTCATCAACTGCAGGAGCTTCCTTCTCGTCAGGTGCTTCCTCGATAGGTTCCTCAACTGCGGGAACTTCTTCCTCAGCGGGAGCTTCCTCGACGGACTCCTCAACTGCGGGAGCTTCTTCCTCAGCAGGTGCTTCCTCGATAGGCTCCTCAACTGCAGGAGCTTCTTCCTCAGCGGGTGCTTCCTCGATAGGTTCCTCAACTGCAGGAGCTTCTTCCTCAGCGGGTGCTTCCTCGATAGGTTCCTCAACTGCAGGAGCTTCTTCCTCAGCAGGTGCTTCCTCGACGGATTCCTCAACCGTGGGAATCTCTTCCTCGGGAGTATTAACCTCCACCTCGGGTACCACAGTCTCGTTTATTTCTTTTTCAAGATTTTCGGGATCCTGTATAGGCGTGTTTCTTTCGTTATCAGCCATCAATTCCCCCCCTTTTTCTCATTATTGCTGTAATGTTTGAACAAGAAGTTCAGTATATCTCTTCGTAAAATTATTCCGATGAAGCAGCCGCGATCATCAACCACCGGAACGAAATTATGCTCACCGACCTTCTCGATCAGCTCCTCCATAGAGGAGTGATGATACACCGGCGGATTGTAATATCCGTCAAGTATCTCGGCTACCTTATCCCGTTCAGCAGATTTGGTATCAAAGCTGCCGCCCTCAAGAAAATACGTAAAAATATCATCGTTACGAAGCGTTCCGACGTATTTGCCATCTCCGTCGATAACCGGGATAGCTACGTATCTGTGGAAACGCATCTTTTCAAGTGCCTGACGCACGGTGCTGTCCACCGTAACGTGCTCAACCAGGCTCTTGGGTACAACAAAACGCATTATGTTCATTTCTCACCCCACCGCATTCCGATCATTGCCGCACCGATGGCAGTGGCAAATCTCGATCGCTCGGGAATGATGAAATTCAGTCCCCGACCAATCTCGAGGTGATTAAACTCGTCAAACTTGCGTTTACAGTGAGCGAGTCTTGTAACGTTGCCGGTAAGGATAATATCCTTCGCTCCGACCGAGCGGGCCGCAAAAATGGAAAGCATGCCCACCGTTTCGAAGACCAGATTCATAATACCCAGTGCAACGTCGTCCTTGGTTGCGATATCCGAAAGCTTACCAAAGTTTGCCGCCGTGAGATCGCCCTCAAGCTGTGTCAGCGAACTAGTCGCCGTCATATCCTTAATACGCAGGTCAATGTTATCCAGACTGCCTGCCTCCGCATATTTTTCAATATGCTTCATAGACTCAGCATTGAGCAGAAGCTTGGAGAGACCGATCAGCGTACCGCCGCCGACTCCCGTACCGCCAAGATACTTCATAGTTCCGTCCGCCCTTGCGTGGACTATGGCAGTACCCGTGCCCATGCTGACCACCAACGCCTCCGACAGACCCGAGAGGTAGGTGCCGCCGCGACCTATACTGTCGAACTCGGCTACCCGCTGGCATTTCAGCCCGTAAAGGCTGTTCTTAACGTGGGAGGCTCCCACGCCGGTCATCATTATCTTCGAAATATCCGAAATGGCAAGATTGTTCTCATCGGTAAACTTACCGAAGGCACCGTAGGTAGCGGTCACCGGATCGTTTGCCTTAATGATCTGCGGCTCAATAAGCTCCCACTCCTTACCCTTAGCCGAAAATCCCACGATCTTCGTGCTGCTGCCGCCTATATCAATACCGATAACAACGCTCATGGAATCATCGACCTTTCCGAATACCAGAGTACTCTGTTTTTTCGGGAACCAAGTCCCATCCGACTATTATCCGCCGCTTCTCCTAACAGACACGCGTCCCCCTCACGCATCTATAAAGAAAAATATACGCGTATAATAATAACTTTACGGAGTAATTATAGCACAGCCGAATGAAATTTGCAAGTAAACTTTTAATATTTTTTAACTTTTTTATTATTTTTTGGTAAATTTGCCGAATTTACAGTAACTTTCTCGTTTAAAAGAACTAAATTCCGGTTGAAAACGGCTCTTACGTGTGATATAATATAGGCAAAATCATTAAAAATACTTAAAATTCCGAAGGGAGAAACAAATGAAGGTATTGCTCATTAACGGAAGCCCTCATAAAAACGGCACTACGGCGGCCGCTCTGGCCGAGGTTGCAAGAGTTCTGAACGGCGAGGGAATCGAAACCGAAACCGTAAACGTAGGTCATCTCAGGCTGAACGGATGCCTTGGATGCTACGCCTGCTCCAAGCTTGGAAAATGCGTCCTTGACGACGAGGTAAACGAGATAGCGAAAAAATTCGAGGAGGCGAATGGCCTGATAGTCGGCTCACCCGTGCATTACGCCGCACCTGCAGGAGCTCTGCTCTCCCTGCTTGACCGTCTGTTCTACAGCACGAGATTTGAAAAGCGAGATAAGGTCGGTGCAGCGGTGGTATGTGCAAGACGCGGTGGATGTACTGCAGCCTTCGACGTGCTTAACAAGTACTTTACCATATCGGGAATGCCCGTCGTCAGCTCTACCTACTGGAACCAGGTTCACGGCGGCAACGCCGAGGATGCCTCTCTTGACGAGGAGGGCATGCAGTGTATGAGAAATCTGGGTAGAAATGCAGCCTTCCTGATGAAAAGCATAGCACTGGGCAAGCAGAGTCAGGGACTGCCCGAGCTGGAAAGGCGTTTCAGAACCAATTTTATCCGCAAATAAGCGATTTGCTAACCGGTGTTTTGTAAACTTATGTTTACGGAAAAATCGGGTAAAATCCAGCGAAAATCAAGATTTTTCAAGCTTTTTGGCAAGATTTAGCAGTACTTTTCTTTTTGATTTTGAAGCTGTTAATTTTACTGTTTTTTTGCTTCAAAAAAGTTTTCTACAATATATTATATACACGCGTGCGTGTGTGCGTGTTTACGTAAGATAAAGGAAAGGTCGGGAGAGCAATTCTCCCGACCTTTCTGCAAATTGTAAACATTTGTTTGCAAACTTTTATTTACATTGATTTTTTTATTATTCTTAAGCTTTGCCCGTGACTTCGACAGGCTTCGACCGCCAAATAGGGCTATATAGAATATAGAATCATACCCAGGACTGCGGAGATAAGTATCAGCAGAATCGGTGATGCCTTCTTGCCGGTCAACTTCTTGATAATGAAGGCAGAAACGCTGACTGCGGCGAAAATAGTGATGCCGAAGAAGTCGATGGCTATGCCACCGTCGGCAACCGACTTAAAGCCCAGAAGTGTGCTCATGGCAAGTGTTACACCCGTGCCGAGAATAAGTGCGACTACGCAAGGACGTACACCGTTAAGGGCCGCCTGAACAGGCTCCAGCTTCATAAAGTTGCCGAGAATGGCACTGATGAGCAGAATAATTATGAAGGAAGGCAATACCACACCGAGAGTCGCCAAAGCAGACCCCAGAATGCCCGCCTGAGTAGATCCAACGAAGGTAGCCATATTTACGGCTATGGGACCGGGCGTGGACTCGGCTACGGCGATCATATTAAGCAGCTCTGCCTCGGTAAGCCAGCCCTTAGATACCGTCTGCTCGGATACCAGGGATATCATAGCGTATCCGCCGCCGAAGGTAAACAGGCCTATTTTAAAGAAGGTGAAGAACAGATCAAGTAGGATCATTTTTCTGCCTCCTTTCGACTCTTAAGCTTCCCTATTCCCCACACGGTAAGGCCGACAGCCGCCGATATGAGAATAAAGAATATAGAGGAGAAATTAACCGCAAATACCGAGAATGCGACCATCAGCACGAGAACGGCAGAAAGGACCGCGATGGACATAGGGGATTTCTTAAGTCCCTTAAGCATCTTGATGCCCGCCGAGAGAATGAGGTAAACCACACCCGCCTGGATTCCGCGGAAAGCGTGAGCCACAAGCTCGAAGGTGAGGAATGCATCAAGGAACAGAGATATCACGTAAATTATAATAAAGGAAGGAAGCACCACGCCAAGCGTTGCCGCAGCAGAGCCAAGTACGCCCGCACGCTTGTAGCCTATGTAGGTGGCTGAATTAATGGCAATAGGGCCGGGCGTAGACTCGGCAATCGCCACCATATCAAGAAACTCTTCCTTTTCTATCCATTTTTTCTTCGAGACCACCTCTCCCTCAAGTAAGGCTAGCATTGCGTAGCCGCCACCGAAGGTGAAAAGACCGATCTTGAATAAAGTTAAAAACAGTTCAAGTATTGTTTTGCCTTTTTTCATCATTTTTTCCTAACGTTTTATTTTTGACTCTCCTATTGTAGCACAGTTTTCACATTTTGGCAATAGGAAAAATCGGTAAGATAAGTCAATAATGATACATTTCACGAAAAACTTTCAAAAAACTTAAAAAAGTACTTGACAAACACATTTGTTTGTGCTAAAATAAACGAGCGTTAAAGCGATAGCGGAATTGTGTAAAGGTAGCACAGCAGACTCTGACTCTGTATGTCTGGGTTCGAATCCTAGTTCCGCTGCCAAAAGAAAGCAGACCATCATTCGATGGTCTGCTTTTCTTTTCTTTTGACATCGGAACAGGCTCCGAACCAAGTCGTTGTGCCGCAGGCAACAACGAGGGTTTCATATACCTGAATATCTCGCAGCTTACCTCGGTATAATTGCCGCGATTTACAAGGTAGTAGTGCCCCGGCTCGTACAGCTCGTAGCTCATGGCGGCGTTATCGGCAGCAGATCCTCCTTAAATATAATAAAACTTCCCGGCACGACTTGATTTTTTCTTTTCTTTGTGATATTCTATAATTAGTAAAGGGAGGTGGCGTTATGAGAAGATTTACCGCTTTGACTATCACACTGCTGTGTATAGTTCTGCTCTTTCAAATGTGCTCACTGACGTTTTGCTACCACTACTATGACGGAGATTATCCCGAGCTTTATACCGTGGCGACCAACACCCTTTATGCTGCGAATGGATATATCTACGCAGGTGAAATCTCCTATGATCCTCACATTATAATCATTGAAGCCGACTCCTATGGCAGACAGCTGTTCTTCTATTCCGAGGTTGAGATAACCGAGGGTAATGAGTACGGCATGGGCTTTATTATCATGCAAAGGTCGGAGGGCAAATACGCTTACTATTACTACGAATGCACACTTCCCTATTTCGGAGCCTATGACAGCAAATCGGGTATCGAGAAAATAGTGGAGGAAAACCAGTCGGCACTGGCTGAATTAAAGGAGAAAAACGACTGGGACAAGCCCTTTAACGATGGCAAGATGACACGGGCAAAAATCGATGACAGAAGCCCGGAGGGCAAGCATCGTCCGAATAAAAGCAAGGCCAATGAGGCCGCAATGAGGATCCTTCGCGACAATGGCTACACAGGAGAGGATGAAATAAATCTAGACACCTTCGTCTACTGTGGCAGAGATAGGGATGGCAGAGAGCTTTACACCGCGTACGGAAGCACCTATAACAAGGGATACGATGACTATACCGTGCACTGCTTTGCCATAATTACAAATCCCGACGGAAGCTTCAACAAAAATAATATAGCAAACACAACTATCCCCTCCGAGAGCCCTGAAATAATTGAAATGCTTAAGGAAGCGGCAGGCTGGAACGACTAAAACCTACAACGGAGAATAATATGAACCTACAAGAATCGGGTCAGATGTACCTTGAAACAATTTTAATACTTACCGAGGAGAGCGACCACGTCAGATCTATCGACGTGTGCGAGTATATGGGCTTCTCCAAGCCCAGCGTAAGCCGTGCCATCGGCATTCTCAAAAATGGCGGATATATCACTGTTGATAAGGACGGATATATTGCTCTTACCGAGCTGGGACGCGAGGTTGCACAAAAAATATACGACCGTCACAGCACCCTTACCGCCTTCTTCATCTCACTCGGAGTAGATAAGGACACGGCAGATGCAGATGCCTGCAAGATTGAGCATCACATCAGCGACGAGTCTTTTTACGCAATAAAACGTTCGTTAAACAAGTAAATATTCGATCAAAAAACGGTTATTTTGTACACTTTAGTTGTCATTGTAGCCGTTTTTTCTTGTTTTTCAATAACGTGGCAGTTGTGGTACGGGAGATTTTTCTTGACTGCATTTTGCACCAAGGCAGTTCCCGGGAAAAAGAAATTTTATAATTTTCCTTTGATTTTTTAAATAAAATCCCTTTACAAATATACAAGGATTTGATATAATAGAAGGGTATTAATTTCTATGTCTTTTTTGACGAAAGGAGATCAAAAAATGAGTCGTATGGTAGGCACCGTATCAAGAGGCGTCAGAGCCCCTATAATCAGAAGCGGTGATAATCTTGCAGAAATAGTTACCTCCTCGGTGCTTGAGGCGGCAGCAAATGAGGGATACGAGATCCGTAACAGAGATATTATTGCCATGACCGAGGCTATCGTTGCACGTGCACAGGGTAACTATGCTACGGTTGACGATATTGCGGCAGACGTTAAGGCAAAATTCGGCGGCGAAACCGTGGGTGTTATCTTCCCCATTCTCAGCCGTAACCGTTTCGCTATCTGCCTTAAGGGTATCGCAAGAGGTGCGAAGAAGGTAGTGCTTATGCTCTCCTACCCTGCAGACGAGGTCGGTAATCACCTTATCAGCATTGATCTTATGGATGAGAAGGGCGTTGACCCCTATCGCGACGTGCTTGATCTCAAGAAATACCGCGAGCTTTTCGGCTATGAGAAGCATCGCTTCACAGGCGTTGACTACGTAGAATACTACGAGGGACTTATTCGCTCGGAGGGTGCTGACTGCGAGATAATCTTTGCAAACAACCCCCGTGCTATCCTCGATTATACAAAGAACGTGCTTAACTGTGACATCCACACCCGTCAGCGTACCAAGCGTATACTTAAGGCGGCAGGTGCAAAGATAGTATACGGCATGGACGAGATCCTTACTGCGTCGGTAAATGGCTCCGGATATAACGAGCATTACGGTCTTCTCGGCTCTAACAAGGCTACCGAGGAGCAGGTAAAGCTCTTCCCACGTGACTGTCAGGCTCTCGTTGAGGATATTCAGGACAGAGTGCTGAAGGCGACCGGCAAGCTGGTTGAGGTTATGGTATACGGCGACGGTGCATTCAAGGATCCCGTAGGAAAGATCTGGGAGCTTGCAGACCCGGTGGTTTCTCCCGCATACACCGGCGGACTTGAGGGTACACCTAACGAGCTGAAGCTTAAGTACCTGGCAGACAACGACTTTGCCTCTCTTTCCGGCGAGGAGCTTAAGGCGGCTATCAAGGCAGAGATCGAGAAGAAGGATGCGAACCTGGTGGGCAATATGGCGTCCGAGGGAACCACTCCCCGTCAGCTTACCGACCTTATCGGCTCGCTCTGTGACCTTACCTCCGGCTCGGGCGACAAGGGTACTCCCATCGTCCACATTCAGGGCTATTTCGACAACTATACCACCGAGTAATTTCGGCAAAATACAGGATAAAAGGACGGCTTGACCGTCCTTTTTCTTTTTTGAAGCTTTAAAGAAAAGGTATATCCTTCGCTTTTTTGCCGACAATTAACTTGACAAAATATTTTCGTGCGTATATAATATTAGATGTAAAGATATGCACTAAGGTATATACTGTCGTCTTTTTTCTGAAAGCGGCATGACCCGGTGCAAGAGGACAATTAAAAACGGAGGTATTCCGAGTGAATATTATCATCGTAGGATGCGGAAAGGTAGGCTCCACGTTAGCCGCCCAGCTTAACGCCGAGGGAAATAACGTTACCATCATAGACCAGGATCCAGTCAAGGTAAAGGCACTTGCCAACAAGCTTGACATTATGGGTGTTATCGGCAACGGTGCATCCAGATCCACCCAGAAGGATGCGGGCGTTGACTCCACCGATCTGCTTGTGGCGGTTACGGGCAACGACGAGCTTAACCTGCTGTCCTGCCTGGTGGCAAAGAAGGCCGCTAACTGCCGCACCATCGCCAGACTTAAAAACCCCGAATACAATATAGATGCTCCCTACTTCAAGAACGAGCTTGGTCTTGCTATGGTAGTAAACCCCGAGCTTGCGGCGGCGAAGGAAATCGCCAGGATCCTTAACTTCCCCTCTGCAATCAAGATTGAAACCTTTGCAAAGGGACGCGTGGAGCTGCTTACCTTCAAGCTGCCCGAGGACAGCCGTCTTGTAGGTATGGCTGTCAAGGACGTGGCGAGCAAGCTGCGTACCTCGGTCACATTCTGCACCGTAGAGCGTGACGATCAGATCTTTATTGCAAACGGTAACTTTATCTTCGGCGAGCGTGATATAATCTCTATAATCGCCTCTCCCGCGGGTGCAAAGTCCTTCTTCAAGAAGATCGGCTATAAGATGGAGCCCATCAAGAACGCACTTATCGTCGGTGGCGGCCCCATAACCTATTATCTCTGCGATCTGCTCGAGGGCTCGGGCATCTCCTGCACCGTGGTTGAGAAGGATATGGCAAGATGTGAGGAGCTGGCAACCGAGTTTGAGAAGGTTACGGTTATCGGAGCGGATCCCTCGGATGAGGACACGCTTCGCGAGGAGGGTATCGCAAACGCAGATTCCTTCGTTGCACTTACCGGACTTGACGAGGAGAACATACTTCTCTCGCTCTTTGCAAAGAAATCCGGCAGCCGTAAGATCATCACCAAGATCAACCGAATTGATTTCGACGATATTACAAGTCAGCTTGACCTGGATTCTATCGTATATCCCAAGAACATTACCGCTGACACCATCGTCAGCTACGTAAGAGCCATGAACACCACCGGCAGCTCTAATATAGAAACGGTTTACAGTCTGTTCAAGGGCAGAGTTGAGGCGGCTGAGTTCACCGTTGGCGAGGGATCGCCTATTGCGGGCAAGCCCCTTATGGAGCTGTCGCTGAAGCCGGGCGTGCTTATCGCTACCATTCAGCGTGGCAGGACCCAGATCACTCCCCGTGGTCAGGACGTTATCGAGCCCGGTGACTCGGTGGTTATCGTAACCAAGGAGCTGGCACTTAACGATATTACAGATATACTTAAATAAGGAGTCCGGTATATGAATTATCGAATGATAAAATACACACTGGGCTGGCTTATGATGTTTGAGGCGGGATTTTTCTTAGTGCCTATGATCACTGCGGTGGTCTACAGCGAGTGGAGCTCGCTTCTGGCATTCGGAATTACCGCCGCCATCTGTCTTGCTATCGGCATACTGTGTGTTGTTAAAAAGCCGGAGAACACCGGCATCTTCGCCCGTGAGGGCTTCGTTATCGTATCGCTGAGCTGGATATTGCTCTCTATGTTCGGAGGACTTCCCTTCCTCTTCTGCGGTGCGACAAGTAATTTCTTTGATGCATTTTTCGAGGCGGCAAGTGGATTTACCACCACCGGCTCCTCTATATTCCGCGAGGTTGAGTCGCTGTCCCACGCGGTTCTTATCTGGAGAAGCTTTATGCACTGGGTAGGCGGTATGGGTGTACTGGTATTTATTATGGCGTTCCTCCCTCTCGGCGGCGGTCAGAACATGCATATCATGCGTGCCGAGTCACCCGGCCCCGAGGTTGAAAAGCTGGTTCCCAGAGTCAAGCACACCGCTGTTATACTCTACTCCATCTACCTTGTATTGACGGTAATACTGTTCATCATTCTCCTTATTTCGAGAATGAGCGTTTTCGAAGCACTTAACACCGCCTTTGCTACCGCAGGTACGGGTGGCTTCGGCTTCAAGAACGACAGCTTTGCCTCCTACAGTGCGATCCAGCAGGTTATCGTTACTATCGGTATGCTGGTATTCTCCATAAACTTCAACTCCTACTATCTTATTCTGAAGCTGAAGCCCCGCGACGCCTTCAACTCCGAGGTGCGTGCCTTCTTACTGATAGTGCTTACCGCCGTAGGTATAATTACGGTCAATATCTATCAGAGCTACGGCAGTATATGGGAGGCTATGCGACACGCGGCATTTACCGTTGCATCGCTTATATCCACCACCGGCTTCTCGATCAATAACTTCGACCTGTGGCCCAGTATCTCAAAGACGGTGCTGGTGCTGGTAATGTTTATCGGTGCGTGTGCGGGTAGTACGGGCGGCGGTATGAAGGTATCAAGACTTCTTATCGCCTTCAAGGGCTTCTTACGTGAGCTGTACACACTTATCCATCCGAAGCAGGTCAAGAAGATCACTCTCGATCGCCGTCCGGTTGACCGCGAGGTTGTAAGATCGGTAAACTCATATTTAGTGTGTTACGCGATCTTCTTCGTCATCTCTCTTATGCTGGTAAGCCTCGACGGAAGGGATCTTATCACCAACTTCACCGCCATCGCCTCTACCATAAACAACGTTGGTCCCGGTCTTGCGGGTGTTGGTCCCTCAGCAAGCTTTGCCGATTTCTCCAATTTATCAAAGCTGGTTATAACCTTTACAATGATTGCAGGTCGTCTTGAGCTGTTCCCCATGATCGTTCTGCTCAGCCCTGCGACCTGGAAGAAGGCGTAATATAAAAAAGCAATTCAAAAAGCTAATAATCTAAAAAGAAAAGTACAAAATGAAGAAAAGACTTTCATATCTATTATTAATCATCGCCACGGTGATATGGGGCCTTGCCTTTGCGGCACAGAAGGCCGCCTCGGTGATCCCACCCTTCGCTGTCGGTGCGTTAAGGAGCCTTTTTGCTGCTATTTTTCTCCTATGTCTTATACCCGTTATGGATAGACTGACGGGCAATGGACGAAGGCTTTTCAGTTCTAAAAAAATACTTGATTTCAATCGCCGTGAGCTGATCGGCGGAGCAATTATCGGTGTTATTATCACCGTTGGCACCACCTTCCAGCAATATGGAATAGGCAGCGGCAGTGACGCAGGTAAGGCGGCGTTTATCACCGCACTATACGTTGTTATCGTACCGATCATATCGGCCCTGTTTGGTAAAAGGCCCGGCATCGGTGCCATTCTCAGTATACCCGTGGCGGTGGTTGGATTTTATCTGCTATGCATAAAGCCCGGCTCTGCATTCGAGCTTCACGATCTGCTGGTGCTGATATGTGCGGTGGTGTTTGCCTGCCATATTATTGCCGTAGACCGACTGTCCCCCGATTGCGACGGAATACGTATGTCCTGCATTCAGTTTGCGGTGTCGCTGCTACTGAACGCCATACTTTCGCTTATCTTCGAGAGACCCGTCGAGCTTCAGGAGATAGGTCAGGTAATATGGCCGCTGTTGTTCCTTGGCGTTCTATCCAGCGGAGTTGCCTACACCCTGCAGATCCTCGGACAGAAGGATATGGATCCTACGGTCTGCTCGATAATTCTTTCTATGGAGGCGGTGTTCGGCGTTATCGGTGCGGCACTCTTCCTCGGCGAGCGAATGGAGATACGTGAGTATATCGGCTGTGGCATCGTGTTCTTAGCGGTTATGCTCGCACAGACCAATATTGAGAAAATCATCCGCAGGATAAAGGGGGATAAAAATGAGTAATCTTACCGAAAAGCAGCTTAGCCGCGAGGAGATCTTTAAGGGTGTGGCACTTCACGTGGTGCGTGACCGCATAATGCTTCCCGACGGTAAGGAAAGCGTGCGTGAGATCAGCCTACACAACGGTGCGGCGGCAGTTATTCCCATCCTTGACGACGGACGTGTCATTATGGAAAGGCAGTTTCGCTACGCTCATGGCAAAGTGATGCTGGAGATCCCCGCAGGCAAGCTTGATACACCCGACGAGCCTGCCCTAGACGGAGCGAAGCGAGAATTGTGGGAGGAAACGGGTGCAACGGCAGAAAAATACACCTATCTTGGCAGTATTGCTCCCTCGCCGGCACTTATCAATGAGGTGATTCACGTCTTTATGGCGGAGGGCATTTGCCTTGGCAACGCCCATCTTGACGAAGGCGAGTTTCTCGAGGTGGAATATTACACCCTGGACCGGCTCTACGAAATGGTTATGGCGGGTGAAATAACCGACGCCAAGACCCAGATCGCCATTCTCAAGGCGAGAGAAATCCTTAAAAACAGATGATTTGTATATAAAAAGGCAGGGCGTATTGCCCTGCCTTTTATTTATTTAGATGAATAGCCACCACAGATTTCTGCGGTGGCTCTCTGTTTTTAAAGCTCCTCTATTATAGGCTTCTTGTAAATAGGGATAGTGATGATGCTGCCTGCTTCGGCAAGACTGTCCGAAAGTCTGCATCGGCTGACGGTACGGCAGGTGGCGGTGGTCAGATAATAGCCGGGTCTGTCCATATCGATAACCGCGGTGTATCTGGTGGTGACGGGCAGACCCTCGTCGCTTATTACCGCACCGCGAGGAATGGATACCGAGGCTAATATATCAAGAGCGAGATGGATATCCTCCGCCACCTCATCCTTATCCGAAAACAAAGCGTTTTCCTTAAGAAATGCCGCCCTGACGAAGCGGGAGGTGGAGGAAAAATCGCCCGGCAGACCGACAGCACCCATGCCTCTTGAGTAGAGAGGAGGCTCGCTCCTCGGATTTCTGACGCTGAGGCTACCAAAATCCTCAAGCCTGGTAAGGTGATAGGGCAGCTCGGGAGAATTGGTCAGCACGCCCACGGGATTATCGTATAGCTTAAGCCCATCAGCCACCGATTCTATAACCAGCGACTCTCTCTGATCGGCAACCGTCCAGTGAAGCGGAGTTGTCTTATACTCCTCTGTTGCAGATGCGTTCGTAACTGTGATATTTTCGAGCATCGTCCTCACCTCATCCACCGAGCGACATAGGCCGAGCATCATGGAAATAAGTCCCGCGGAGGACACGCCTGCCTTCGTCCCGATATCATCACGGTAGACCGCAAAGCGTGGAAAATTAAGTGCCGCGGCAGCAAGTCCCCACTCGTTTACGCCATCAAAATAGAGGGACGTATCCCCGTTTTTTATACCAACACCCATAATTGCATATCTGTTCTCCGCCTCGCCGATCCTTATTCTGCCTCTGGGCGTAATAACCAGCTGCTCACCAAAGGAGCTTTCAAAATCAAGGGTTCTGCCAAAAAGCCTGTCGTTAAATCTTATTGCTGTGCACATATTCTTTTTCCTTTTTTCATTTATTTTTATCGAGGAGAAAGAATTTTATTCGGCAAAGCATAATTCTTGACTTTAGCTATTGCCATTTTGCTTATTTTGTGGTAAAATAAGTCAAGAAAATCATTGGAGGAGCATCCCGACTTGAAAAGCAACAAGGTATCTTTACTTACATCACTAAGCGACGTCTTTCTAAGACTGTCAATAACGGTTAATCTGACCGTATATACCATCTACCTTATCTACCTTATCCATACCATAGTGGCTGACATAGGCGTTATGGTCATTAACATCATCCTTGCCCTGCTGACCCTTGCCTTTATGGTGGTCTACGTGGTTCTAAGACTGTCAGGCAGGAGAAAAAGCAAGGAGCTAAAGCAGATAAAACGCTATTACAAGAGAGTCAAGCTGATCGCACAGACCGTAAGTGCCATCACGGCGGTCTACTCACTGATAGTAGCGTTCGCCTCGGTTTCACCCTTCGCACTTATCGTGTCGATTCTCGGTGCGGTGTTTATGATAATCAGACTTATCGTGGAGGTGGTATCCTATCACGTTCAAAGAAAGCTTAGAAGGCTGAAGGACGCCATCGTCGGTAGATTCAAGAAGGATAATCCCAAAGACGCAGAGGCCGACGAGGAGATACGCCCCAGAACCGAAAGAAGAAAGAGAAACAAGGGCGAGGTTCCGAAATTTGTCGAGGAATTTGAAGAAAAGATCGTTCCCATTGACGACTGTCTTTTAAGCGATATTGAGAAGATTTAAGCAATATTGTAAGTTTTAGTTTACATATTTAACAAAAAAAGAACAAGCACGATGCTTGTTCTTTTTTATTTTTGCCCTCGCTTATATAGGAGTCAGTGCGTTTTGAACAACGCTTTACAGCAGAGGAGCAAACAGTCTTATGGCGTTCTTGGTAAGCCACTCACCAAGAGTAAGCCTTGATTTCTTATCATCGACCCACCCCGACTCGTTTACCGTTTTTAAGAACTCGTCGCGTGCGACCTCAACGGTGGGTGTCGCATACATCCACACCGCGTTCTCATAATGGTGAGCCAGACTTCGATAATCGAAGTTGATAGTGCCGATTACCGCGTATTTGTCGTCGCAGACAAAGGTTTTCTCATGTATAAATCCGGGAAGATACTCGTAGATCTTCACTCCCGCCTTCATAAGATAGGGATAGGAGCTCTTGGTCATTATCTTAACCTTCTTCTTATCGGGAATACCGGGAGTGATAATACGCACGTCCACACCGCGAAGAGCCGCATTACAGAGCGACTCGGTCAGATCGTAGTCGATGATCAGATAGGGTGTAGTGATATAAACGTAATTTCTCGCCTGGTTTATCAGATTAAGATAAACGTTCTTGCCAACGGGACGCTCGTATATTGGTGCGGGTCCGCAGGCAAAGGGCACGTAATATCCACCGTCACCCATCTCTAGCGGCTGTACTGCGGAAAAATATTTGTCGTAGTCACTGATAGAGCCGACGGTGAAATCCCAGCCGGATAAAAAGTGCTTCATAAGTCCGCCGACCGCCTCACCGCGAAGCATAATGCCGCCGTCCTTCCAGTAGCCGAAGCGTTTTTTCTTATTTATATACTCGTCGGCAATATTTACGCCGCCCGTATATCCGAATTTGCCGTCGATAATACACACCTTTCGGTGATCGCGGTTATTATGCACCGAGGACATCTGGGCACTCACACGGTTAAAGCGATAAGCCTTTATTCCCTCTCGGCGAAGGGTGATCTCATAGTACTGCGGCAGGGTGTTCATACAGCCGAAATCGTCAAACAGCACCCTGACCTCAACGCCCTCCTTAACCTTCTCCACCAGTATCTGATGGATCTCATCCCACAGCTCGCCGGGGGCGATTATAAAATATTCAAGGAATATAAAGCTCTTCGCCTCGCGAAGCCTTGACACCAGGGATTTGAAATATTCCTCACCGGTGGGGAAAAAGCTGGAGGAGCTGTTCGAATATACCTCAGCCAGCACGTCATCATTCATTATTGCACGTACCTTACCTGCCGCGAGAGGACTGCGTCGACGCATCATATTAAAGGCCTTCGAGCTGCCGCGACGGGCCTTGAGCTTATCGAATATGGTGCTTAGCAGTCTTTCCTCCCTCTTGGTTATCCTGCGGCGGTAGAAGATCAGATACAACATAGTTCCCAGAAGGGGAAGAAGCATTACGACGATTATCCAGGTTACCTTATACTCGGGGTTGGCATCTCGGTTGATGATGGCGATAACCATAATTACGTCAACCAAAAGAGCCACGCCGAAGAACACGTATGAAACAACCGAGGCCGCAAGAATAACCGATGCTAAGATCAGTATTTCAAAGAGGATCGTAAAGGCACAGATAGCGTATCTTGAGAATAAAAATCTTGCTATTCTTTTCATTTATACGTCCTCCTTTACTCTTTCGTTTGAAGCCTTGGTCAAAAATTTGCGATTAAATAAATTATTCTTTAGATTATCAGCGGTTCTCCTCGCCGTCAACGTAGTCCTCAAATCTGCCTACGCCAACCAGGTCGTCAACGGGAAGCGAGAAGATAAGTGCTCCGCCCTCGGTCTTAAGGCCGGCAACGTCACGCACAGCCTCCATGATTCTGGTCTTATATTCCAGGGTGGTGAGGAAGAAGATACTGTCGGTCTCACGGCTGATGCCGGTGCCGATGCTCTGCTCTGCTCTCTCGTTACCTGCACTCTTGGTATGGAAAACGGTTGCACCAGTCGCACCTGCCGCCCTTGCGGCCTCTATAGCTATATCCGTATATTTGGTATTTACTACGGCTATTACAAGCTCATGCATGATCTCTTTCTCCTTTTTCTTTTTCGATATGGGGACTCTGCGTCCCGTAGGTCTGTCGGTCTTATCCGCACCCGACAGGATCGCTCCGTTAAGGATGCTGGATATACCCGATAGGGGAACGGTGAAGGCTATTCCCCTGCCCACAAGATAAAGCTTAAGGCCGTGGCCTATGGCGTTAAGGATATTATGCTCGGAGGCGGCGGGAATAAGCGACATGGTAATACGCTTCTCTATCTCGCCAAGACCGAAATAATTCATATAGCTGTTTCTTGCGGTGCCGTGACCAACGCCCGAGAAATGTACAGCGGTGGCACAGTCGTTTACTATCTCTGTAAGACGGGCTTCGTCCTCCTTGTTAATAATACTTACAAGGAGCTTGACGCGGTTATTTTCCTGCGGTGTCTTTCTTGCCATCCGACTCTACCTCCTCTGCCATATATTTAGTATAAACGTTGCTTCTGCGAACGTCGCGGTCGTATTCGTAATCAATAAAGCTCTCGCTGGCGGATACGAACTTACGCACTCTGTCCTCGGTCTTTACCTTATAGAAGAAGCCGCAGAGCTGAATTGCAATAATAGGTGCCATGGCTACGAAGGCAACGCAGCCGAAGGCGTCGGTCATAACGTTACCGCCCAGGGCGTTGCAGGCTCCCATACAGAGAGGCAGAACGAAGGCACTCATCATAGTACCGCTGGCAACTCCACCAGAATCAAAGGATATACCCACGAAGATCTTAGGAACGAAGAAGCTGAGCGTCAGGGCGATAATATAGCCGGGGATCAAGAACCAGAGTATATGCACTCCGGTGATGATACGAATAGCCGCCAGGCCAAGTGCCGCAGACACACCGATAGAAAGTCCAAGGCCGGTGGTCTTGCCCGAAATTGCACCTGCGGACATGGTTTCAACCAGCTTATTAAGCACGTAAACCGAGGGCTCGGCCTTTACGATAAAGTAGCCGAGAAGCATACTGATGGGAACAAGCAGCCAACCGCCGCCGATAGAGGCAAGGCTGGTGCCGATGGTGGTGCCGGTGGGAAGGAAGCCAACGTTAGCACCCGTAAGGAATACGGCAAGTCCGACGAGAACGTAGACGATACCGATAGCCATTCTGATAAGCTGACCCTTATTGAACGCACGGGTGAGAAGCTGGAAGAGAATAGCAAACACGATGATGGGGGCAAGTGCAATAAGCACGTCAACCGCATGCTCGCCAAGGCCGTGAATAAATCTTGCCACGCCCTCTCTGGTGTCGGGAACGGGATCGTTTACGGTGGGAATATAGGTTCCCTCAACCTTCATAACAATGCCCAGCACCAGCACCGAGATAATGGGACCAATGCTGCAAAGGCCGGTGATACCGAAGGAATCGCCGCGGTCGTCACCCTTCAGCCTGGACATAGACACACCTGCACCGATAGACATAATGAAGGGTACGGTCATGGGGCCGGTGGTTACTCCGCCCGAATCGAAGGCAAGCGACAGGAAGCTGTCGTCCACGAAGAAGGCGAGCAGAAACGCCACCGAATAGAACACGATCATTATGGCGGTCAGATTCCAGTTAAACACTATTCGCATAACGGCGATAGCCAGGAAAATACCCACGCCTATGGATACGGTCAAAATAAGTATCATATTTTCCATACCGCTGACCTGCTCGGCGAGGAGCTGAAGGTCGGGCTCGGATATGGTGACGAGTATACCGATTATAAAGCTGATAAAGGCAATAAGCCATATTTTTTTACTGCCGCCGATGGTAGAACCGATCTTCGAGCCGAGGGGCTGCATTGACATCTCCGCGCCCGCGGTGAAAAGGCTCATACCGAACACAAGGCAGACTATTCCCACCAAAAACAGGAACATATCTCCCGTAGATATGGGAACTATGGTTATACTAAGCCCAAGCACGATCAGGGCTATGGGCAGAACCGAGCTCAACGACTCGGAAAGCTTGCTTTTAATCAGATTCAAT
>JAZSEC010000060.1:0-19015 GCA_045531485.1 Eubacteriales bacterium
GTAGCTAGCGGCGATCTGTGAAAGATAGGCATATTCCGAATCAGTAAGATCAAGATAGATCTTGGCACGATCGCTGTTTTTAACGATCATTACGTCGCGGTACGCGTCAATAATCTCCTGCCAGAATACAGAAAGATCACCGCTCTTCATAACTATGTCATTAATTATAGAGTAAACGGTTTCATAGTCTGCACCGCCAACTGCCTCAATTATCTTAAAAGCACTCTCTCTGTTTCCGCTGCCGACGGTATCAAATACAAGTGCCTCGTCAATTTTAGTATTTGCACCGGCACAAAGTTCGAGAAGGCTGATAGCATCACGCATACCGCCTCTTGACACTCTTGCGATCACTCTCGCTGCATCATCGGTAATTTCGATTCCCTCATTTTTAGCAATGTAAAGAAGTCTTGAAATGATGACGTCGGTTGCAATACGCTTAAAATCAAAACGCTGACATCTTGACACGATGGTAGTAGGCAGCTTATGATATTCGGTGGTTGCCAGAATAAAAATTACGTAGGTCGGAGGCTCCTCCAGCGTCTTAAGAAGGGCGTTAAACGCCTGACCCGACATCATATGAACCTCGTCTATAATGTATACTCTGTACTTAAGAAGTGCGGGAGTAAATGCGATCTCATCCTGCATATCTCTTACGTCGTTAATACCGTTGTTGCTTGCCGCGTCCATCTCAATTACGTCGGTAGCAATTCCGGCATCAATGCTACGACAGGATTCGCAGCAGTTACACGGATTGCCGTTTTGGGGATTTTCGCAGTTAACAGCCTTAGCAAGTATCTTTGCACAGCTGGTCTTACCCGTTCCACGCGAGCCGCAGAACAGATATGCGTGGGAAAGTCTGTTGTTTTCAACCTCATATTTAAGTATATCGGTTATACCGTCCTGACCCCACACGTCGTCAAAATCAACCGAACGCCACTTTCTATAAAGTGCTCTGTAATCAGACATAACAAGCCCTCCCATCTGTAAAAATAAAAGCACGTACAGCAATATTGTCGCCGCCAACGTGCTTTAGCTAATAAAAATATCAGCACATCGATGTGTCGGATAGAGCCATACACCCTTCCGTCGAAAGTACTCTTACATACGGTAACCGCCTACTCTGCTCCGAACAGGCAACCTTACGGCACACGCGATAAACCGCTTAATGCTGCTTGGTTCCCCACCTGACATGGTTCACAGCCTCACGTTGCGTAAGACCCATTCTTCAACACAGAATAAAACGGTGCAGTCTACACAAAAGCAATCCTCGGGATGGGAATTGATCCCTGCTATAGCGGATTTCAGGTACAAGGCACCGCTACTGCCCCGACTGGTATGGCTCCACCCGACACACCGAATTGGTCGTTTTTTCAACGACGTTTCTAATTATATCATATAAGACTTAAAAATGCAAGTAATTTTTAAATTTTTAAAAATAATTTACATAATATATCCTCCGCTGACGTTCATAACCTCGCCGGTAATAAAGGACGCAGCGTCACTTGCAAGGAATAGGGCTGCCTCAGCCACCTCGTTGGGATTACCCACACGCATGAGAGGCGTTTCCTCTGCAACTACCTCAATATCCTCCTTGGACAGAGATGCATTCATATCGGTATCTATAAGACCGGGAGCAATCGCGTTCACGGTAATGCCGGAGGGACCGAGCTCCTTTGCCAGAGCCTTAGTCATGCCGATAAGTCCTGCCTTAGCCGTTGAATAATGCACCTCGCAGGAGGAGCCGACAACACCCCACATAGAGGTAATATTAATTATTCTGCCCTGCTTTCTTGATACCATCGAAGGAATGACCGCCTTAGAATAAAGAAAGGCACCTGTAAGATTAATAGCCAAATGCTCATTCCACATATCAAGGGTCAGATCGGTAAATAAGGAGAAGCCGCAAACACCTGCGTTATTAATAAGGCAGTCAATTCTGCCAAAAGCATCCTCGACCTGCTTTACAGCGGCAACAACGTCTCCTTCGGAAGCACTGTCAGCACGTATAGCCATAGCTCCGGTAGAATCTGCCAGGCTTTTTGCCCGGGATTCCGAGTTTTTATAAGTGAAAGCAACAGAGTAGCCATTTTTACAAAACAGCTCAACCATAGCTTTTCCTATTCCTCGTGAGCCACCGGTAATCAACACCGTCTTCATAACATAACCTTCATTCATTATTATTTTCTTACATTATACTACTTTTTTTCATCTATGTCAAGTCATTAACTATTGACAAAAATCATCAACACGTGTATAATCAAAACCAATAAAAGGAAAGAGATTTTATATGCTACTGATAATCAGCAATAACAATAAAATCGCCAGAAGCATTTCGGACACCTTTCACTATATGAGCATTCTGTCCTATGCGGCAACACCCCACGAGGCACTGTCTGAAATTTCATCGCTTTACCGTGCCGCACTTATAGTAAATCCCGAGAGCTTTGCGGACATCAACGACTACGTAGTAAGGATAAAAAGATATAAAAGCGATCTGCCGATATTTGCTTTATGCGAGGACAAGCCGCCCTCACACTACCCCGATATTTTTGACGGCATCTTTACAAGGCCATCCTTTACTCCTGCACTTGCAGAAAAAATCATAGCCTTTGCAAACGATAATAACCGTGCCAGGATAGGCGATTATTATCTCGCCGGATTTGACGCATCGAGCCACACCATCGGTGTAAACTATTTCTTTACGAGAATTAATTTTACAAAAACCGAGGCAATGATCCTCCGTTATCTGATTCGCAGCTATCCTATGCCGCAAAGGGCCGAGAATATTCTGAAATATGCCTTCAAGCCTTCCCGTACGCCCGAGGTCTCCAGCATAAGAACCCATCTTTCTATCATGAACAAAAAGCTTGAGGAGATCGTAGGCAGGAAAATGATTATTCTCTCACCGGGCGAGGGATATCTTATTACCACCCCCGAATACGCAAAATATATATCCGAGAGGTAAAGAGTACAAGCGTAAATTGCATATAGTTGGTTAGCCGACAGAGATCTGTTTTCTGGGTCACTGTCGGCTAGTTTTTTCATAAGAGGTGCATATATGAAGATTGGTAGCCTGCTGCTTAGATTTATTTCTCTGATCCTTGGAATCGAGGACAGCCAAAGCTTTCCTCCACCGCTGTCAAAGGCCGAGGAAACCGAGCTTTTTCATAAAATGACAGAGGGCAACGAACGAGCAAGAGATAAGATTATCGAGCATAATTTAAGACTGGTTTCGCACATAATAAGAAAGTATTATTCCTCCTATGAAAATCCAGATGAGCTTCTTTCCATCGGAAGCCTTGGGCTGATAAAGGCGGTCGATTCCTTCAAGCCCACCTTCGGTACACGGTTCGCCACCTACGGTGCAAAATGCGTTCAAAACGAAATTTTAATGTTTTTCAGAAGCAAGAAAAAGCGTGGAATTGAAATTTCCATCAATGATCAGATCGACGTTGACAAGGACGGCAATCCCCTGACCTATCTTGATATTATCAGCGTTCCGGAATCAATTGAAAGCAATCTTGATCTTAAGGTACATATTGAAAAGCTTCGTTTGCTTGTAGACACCGTTCTGCTTCCAAGAGAAAAAGAGATTATCGTTCTGCGATACGGATTAAAGGGCTTTCAGCCCAGAACGCAGCGAGAGGTTGCAAGGCATCTTGGTATATCACGCTCCTACGTTTCAAGAATTGAAAAGAAGGCTCTTGAAAAAATGAAGGAGGCCTTCGGAGATATTATTCCCTGCTTTGACGATTGATAAATGCCAGTTCCGAAAATATCAAAGCAAAATTCGATGTATAAATCAAGACCTTCGTGGAAAAATAACAACGGATCGTGCCGTATCCGCACGGAATCGGTCCATAGAATATTTGAAAAAGGTACGGTCACTTTTATGAGGATTGTAAACAAAATTGCACTTATTCTGATTATTGTAGGTGCTCTTAACTGGGGTCTTGTGGGTCTTTTCTCCTTCGACCTGGTTGCATGGATCTGCGGCGGTGCGACTGCGATAATGGCGAGAATTATTTATACCGTTATAGCTCTTGCAGGTATCTGGTGTATTTCTATGCTATTTATGGACGACGAAGAGGTTGCAAGCACTCACGCTTAAAAAAAGACGGAGCGAGCATTCGGCTCGCTCCGTTATTATTTATTTACAAAAATTTTCAATGTAGCTATCAATTCCGTTGGAAATAATTTTAAGAGCCTCTTCTCTGCCGTGAACGTCATCAACCACGGTATCCTTATTCTCCAGGTTCTTATAAACCTTGAAGAAGTGGGTCATCTCGTCAAAAATATGCTTGGGAAGCTCATCGATGCCCTGATAATGATTATAGTTGGGATCGTTAAACGGAATAGCAATGATCTTCTCGTCGTATCTTCCGTTATCGATCATAGTAATAACGCCGATGGGATATGCACGTACGAGCGACATGGGCTCAAGCCTTTCAGCACAGATAAGAAGCACGTCAAGAGGGTCACCGTCATCACCGAAGGTTCTGGGAATGAATCCATAGTTTGCAGGATAATGTGTTGAGGTATAAAGAATTCTATCAAGAATTATATATCCCGTCTCCTTATCAAGCTCATATTTTTTCTTACTGCCCTTAGAAATTTCTATCACACAGATGAAATCCTCGGGATTAATTCTTTTTGGGGAAATATCGTGCCAGATGTTTGACATATTAACTCTCCTTTTCTTTAATGAATCGGTTACATGCTAACCGTGAAAAATCTGATAATAAACAGAATAGAAACAACTGCAAGAACTATATCCTTCTTGGTAAACTTACCGCGAAGAAGTGCGATTACGATGTATGCGATAGATCCGATTGCAATACCGTTTGAAATAGAGTCACCGATAATCTCGTTCTTGATGCTGGAGCCACGCTCACTGATCATAAAGAACTTGTCAATTCTTTGCTTCATTTCACTCTGCTTTCTAATTATGAATTCTCTTCATAATTATAAACTATTTTTTAATAATTGTCAATATATTTTATTCTCTTTTTACTTTCGCAACAAATCTTAGCCATTTCATAAAATAATAACAGACAACTTTCCTATGAAAGCCTGTTTAAAAACAAAAAAATGGAACAGAATAAGAGTATAGCATAAAAGGAGTAAAAAATCCCCGCAGCGGGAAAATGAAAAGAAACATGAACATAAAACGTGGTGATATTTATTACGCAGATCTCAGCCCGGTTATAGGAAGTGAACAGGGCGGTCTCAGACCGGTTCTGATCGTACAGAACGACGTTGGAAATAAATACAGTCCTACAGTAATAGCAGCCGCCATAACCTCAAGGATGAGCAAGGCAAAGCTGCCCACTCATATAGACGTCCCCGGCGAGGATGCCGGTCTTGCAAAGGACAGTATTATTCTCCTCGAGCAGATCAGAACCATTGACAAAAAAAGACTTAAGGAAAAGATGGGACATCTTAACGAGCAGACCATGAGCTCGGTTAACGAGGCTATTGAGGTAAGCTTCGGCCTGACGGGAGGAGGAAGTGACGAGGGTTGACTCGCACAGGAATATTTACGCTATCACACTCATAATCTTTATTATAATTCAGAAAAGATTTAAGGAAAGGTAGCGGCTATGAACGAATATAAGCCCGAAGGAACATTAATCAAATCCCCACGCAACTACGAGTACATCTCCTCGCTCGAGGGCCTTGAGCGAGCACTGGAAAGACAGATTATTCTGGAGGCACCCGTAACCCTTTGCGATCACAATTTCTGTCTGCACGTGGAGCTTTGTGCAGGTGTTCGCGGGTTGATGCCTAGAGAGGAGGTAGAGCTATCTGCCGACGGTGAGCAGATAAAGGATATCGCTATTCTTACAAGGGTAGGCAAAACGGTTTGCTTTAAAGTCATTGGCTTCAAATCGGGCCCGGGAGCAGAAACGACTGCAATTCTCTCACGTCGTGCGGCACAAAGAGAGTGCTATGAAAACTACCTTACTTCTCTTATGCCCGGTGATATCATTCCCGCGAAGGTTACGCATCTTGAGAGCTTCGGTGCATTTGTTGATATAGGCTGCGGTAGGATTTCCCTGCTCTCTATCGACTCTATATCGGTATCGAGAATCTCTCATCCATCTGCAAGACTGTCCGTCGGAGAATTCATCTATACCGTTGTTCGTAGCATTGACGACCGTATGAGGATCTTCGTATCCTCAAGAGAGCTGCTGGGAAGCTGGGAGGAGAACGCCAGGCTATTCTCGGAGGGGCAAACCGTAAGAGGCATTATAAGAAGCGTAGAAAGCTACGGAGTATTTATTGAGCTTACTCCGAATCTTGCAGGACTTGCCGAATATCGCGAGGATGTAAGGCCCGGGCAAACCGCAGCAGTATACATAAAAAGCATAATCCCCGATAAGATGAAGATAAAGCTGATAATAATTGATGCGGAGGATTCGACTGAATATTCAACACCCCTTGATTATTTTCTTGATCCGACAAAAACCACGCATTTAGACAGCTGGAGATACTCCCCAAGCAGTTCAAAAAGAATAATTGAAACCGTATTTTAAAGCTATGGCCCGGATTTTTCCGGGCTTTTCTATTGACTTGAAATATTTACTGTGCTAAAATAAAGAAAAAACTTTTTGGAGAAGCTTATGGTTTCGCTTGGCAACGATTGGGACGATCTTTTGAAAGAAGAATTTCAAAAGGATTATTACGTTAATTTACGCAAATTTCTCTATAACGAATATTATTTGTCGGGATTCAGAGTATACCCGCCTGCAGATGATATTTTTAACGCCTTAAGATACACATCCTATGAAAATACCCGAGTAGTCATTCTCGGTCAGGATCCATATCACGGCTTTGGCCAGGCTCACGGACTCTGCTTCTCTGTCAAGGAGGGCACTCCTCCCCCTCCCTCGCTCAAAAATATATTTAAGGAGCTTAAGGAGGAGCTTGGAATAGATGAGCCACCAACAGGCGAGCTTATCGGCTGGGCAAAGCAAGGAGTTCTGCTGCTTAACACCACTCTTACCGTCCGCGAGGCTACTCCGCAAAGTCATAAGGGCAAGGGCTGGGAGATTCTCACTGATAGAATAATTCAGCTTATCAACAAAAAGGAACGTCCTGTCGTATTTATGCTTTGGGGCGGAAATGCGAGAGCAAAAAAATCTCTTATCAATAATAAAAATCATCTTATCCTTGAATGTGCTCATCCAAGTCCGCTTTCGGCCTACGCCGGATTCTTTGGTTGCGGTCATTTCGTGAGGGCAAACGCCTTTCTTGAGTCACGTGGAGAAAAGCCTATATTCTGGGATCAGATCAATGAGATAAAATAGTTTTTACACATAAAAAACCGAGGCTATCAGATTCTGCCTCGGTTTTTCCCTTTATTTAGTTCTTTCTAAAAATATCCAGCGTATGATTAGAGTAGCCTATCAGATCCGGTCGTTCGCAGGTTGCAAGATGATATTTAATAAACAGCTCATAGGTTTCCTCGTCCATCTCCGCAAGTCTTTCACGAATGTGATTTGCATATCCATCCGTAGCAAGAAAATGAAGCTGCTGAACGTCAAGGTGCGATCTCAGATCATCAATATCCTCTTTTCTGTGTAGCTCAAAAAGGTCCCACGGTTTTGAGAAGGTGTCAAAGGTATCGGGATCCAGCATACATTTTTCAATAAGCTCTTTAATAATACCCCTTCCAAATCCGTACTGAAGAACCGAAGCATCTCCCATACAGTAAGACGCAAAAATTACGCCGCCCCTCTTTGTAACTCTTACAGCCTCCGAAAGTGCCTTAAGCTTGTCCTCCTTTGTATAAAGATGATACATAGGACCAAGCAACAGCGTTAAATCATAAGCATCGTCCTCAATAAATGAAAGATCTATAGCATTTCCCTGCGTTACAGTGATCTTCTCATCAGGGGTTATCTTGCTCTTGAATATCTCGATATTATGCTCTATCAGCTCTACCGCATCGACGGTGTAGCCCATGCCTGCAAGTGTATGACTGTATCTACCCGTTCCCGCACCTATTTCAAGAATGCGTGCTCCCTGAAAAAGATACTTTTTTATGTATTTCATAGAGGTGATGAACTCTATATTTCCGTGACGGCTAAGTAATCTTCCGTCCTCATCGTAGTTATCGTAATATTCTTTTAAGTAATCCATTTTTGTTTCTGCCCTGAATTTAGTCTTGAATTAATTGTAAATATAGACGATATCATCGCCGTCCATTTCACCTGAAAGGCTGAAGCCGATGCTTAGATACAGCTCCTTTGCTTTAAGGTTTGCTACCTCGGTCGAAAGCTTTATAGGCATATCAGGGGCTGACGCCTTAAGTATTCTAACCGCAAGAATCGCCGCTTCTCTGCCAAAGCCCTTTCCCTGACTGTCACGGTCAAGATAATAGCTCCAGCTATACGCCTCGCTGCCGAACCATTTTCTGAAAACGATATATCCTATCCTCTCGCCCGTATTTTTACATATAACGCAAGGAATATTATCCTCCGGGTTTAGATATGCCCTTCCGATAGAAAAGCCTGCTCTGTTTACAAGCTCCTCCTGTCCATCCTTAAGTCTGCATTCCTCGGTAGCATACCATAGATCCTCGTCGTCATTTATCGGGCGTATAAACAACCTCTCCGAGCAAAGGACATCGGGAGAAAGAGAAAAAAAGTCCTTTCTGATGCTCATATTCCACTCCTGATTACAGATTTAAAAGCAAGCCGAAGCTTTCGGGCAAGATAAGTCGCCAGGATTCCTCGTTATGAGGCTTTTCCATATCGTATCTCTCAAATACTCTATCGGCATCATAGCCATATCTCACCATCAGCTCCTTCATACCGCGGGCAGAGGGCAAAAGATTCCTTTCCAGCTCATCACCGCCACCACAATAAATATGTATCGCAGGAAGACGGTCTGTGTATTTTTTAAGATCGATCATCTTAAACCATCTTTCGAAGGCACTCATCTCATAAAGACCGAATGCAGGAGAATAGGACAAAATATACTTATAGAAGCCCATCTCGAAAAGTCCACAGAAAAAGGAAGCAATGCCGCCCATAGACGAGCCACCAAGTCCAATATTATCATCCTTTACGCAGTAATGCTCTTTAATGAAGCCATGGAGAGTTGTAACCATAAAGGAGGAAAGGCTCTCAAGATAACCCTTAGAAAAATTATCGTCGGGAATTGCCGTCGCAAGAGGCGAAAGGCTGCCGAACTTATCCGGATTCATAAACAGCTCATGGCTTCTGTACATATCAGCATTATCAATTCCTACGACAATAATATTCTTGCCGTATCTGTTATGAAGCTCTGAAATAACTAGATCAAGCTGCCAGGAGCCGTACGGATCGCCGTTTTCGGTATATTCACCGGCCAGAGAAAAAAGATTCTGTGCATCGAAGAAATAAAGAATATCGTGAGGAGTTACACCGTCATAGCTGTCGGGAAGAAATACGCTGATCTTCTTTGACTTATCTTCTCTGTAGCAGAGATTACCTTCGTCGCGGATAACGTGATTCTCCACTCTTCCCGTTCTAGTTATTTCACCCGAAGAAAGATAAGCAAGCTCTCTGCCCATCTTATCGTTGTAACGACGTTCAACCTTAAAGGAAAAAATACTTTTTCTACACATATCTATCTCCTCAATGCTATAAATCTAAAAATCAAACAAAGCTCTTAATCAAAAAGTAAACGATAACCAAAAGTCCGAGCACTATACGATAGTAACCAAAGACCTTAAAATCATGATGCTTAACAAAGTCCATAAGGAATCTTATAACGAAGAACGAAACAACGAAGGACACGATCATTCCGACAAGAAGCAGAAGTATCTCCTCTCCCGTCGCACTGAATCCCTCCAGAATGAACTTAAGCACCTTAAGTCCCGAGGCACCCAGCATAATCGGAATAGCCATAAAGAAGGAAAACTCCGCACTGGCATTTCTCGACACTCCGCTGATCATTCCTCCAAGTATAGTAGAGCCGGAGCGGGACGTTCCGGGAATTAATGACAGGCACTGGAACGCACCAATTTTCAGTGCATCATTATATCCTATTTCTTCTACGTTTTCTATACGGTATTTCTTTTCTGCCTTGTTTTTTTCTACGAAAATAAAGGCTATACCATATACGATCAATGCAATAGCGACCACCACGTAGTTGTATAAATACTTATCAAGCAGATCATCTAAAAGAAGTCCGAGTATGGCTGCAGGTATTGCTCCAACGATCACCTTAGACCATAGAATTAAAATTCCGGTCTTTTCCTCCCTGCTTTTCTTGCTTGACAGTGGCCAGAGCTTATTCCAGAACAAAACGGGAACGGCACATATCGCACCGAGCTGAATCACTACGAGAAGCATCTCGAGAAACTCAGGGGAAACGTCAAGCCTCAGTATTTCGTCAAGCAGGATCATGTGCCCTGTTGAGCTTATGGGAAGCCACTCGGTGATTCCCTCCACCGCTCCTAAAATTATAGCCTTAAGAATTTCTAAAATTAACACCTTGATCCTTCCTTACTTCGCACGAAGGATATCTCCCTCGCTGATTTCAAAGGGTACTCTCATATAGAACCTCATATAAGGGTGAGGCGTGCTTTCAATGGGATTCATATTCTCATCGAACATCTCACCGACAGTAAGCTCTCTGCCTATTTCACCCGGAGTAATAAGCTCCGCGGCATCACCCTTACACATTTTATTTCTCTGTGTAAACTCTGCAAGCCCGCTATCCTTATCATAGGATACCGCAACCGCAAGATAGGCCTTATCTTTGATATAGCCGTTGTTTGGTGCAAGGTTTGCATCGGCGTGAGAATCGGTGAAGTAATATCCGGTATGATAATCTCTGTGGCTTACCGATTCAAGCTCACGGTACCAGTCGGGATTATACTCGTAGTTACCCGAGAAATAAGAATCTATCGCCATTTTATATGCATTTGTAACCACGGCGGTATAATAAGCCGACTTCATTCTTCCCTCTATCTTAAAGGAATTGATACCCGCCTCGATCAGTTCTGGAATATGCTCGATAGTACAGGTGTCACGGCTTGCCATGATGAAGGTCTCTCCGTTGATCTCCTCCACCGGCATTTTGCAGTCGGGTCGCTTTTCCTCTTCGATCTCATAGTGCTTTATGGTATAATTCCATCTGCAGGGCTGGGCACACATTCCGCGGTTAGCATCCCTGCCTACCATGTGATTGGAAAGCAGACATCTGCCGCTATAGGATACGCACATTGATCCGTGTACAAAGCACTCTATTTCAAGCTCGTCGGGAATCGAGGCTCTTATAGCCTTAATTTCGTCAAGGGTAAGCTCTCTTGCAAGAACAACACGCTTAGCACCCAGAGAATACCAGGCAAGGCATGCCGCCGCACTGGTAGCATTGGCCTGAGTTGAAATATGGATCTCCATGTCGGGAAGCAGCTCCTTGACAAGCATAAGAACGCCCACGTCGGCAATTATCATTGCATCTATATCTATATGAGAAAGATCGGTTAAATATTTACGAAGTGCAGGATACTCGTACTCTCTTGGCATGGTGTTAAGGGTCAGATATACCTTTACACCTCTTGCATGAGCATAGGTAACCGCCTCATTAAGCTCCTCTACCGAAAAATTGTCGGCAGCGGCACGCATACCAAATATATGTCCGGCAAGGTAAACCGCATCGGCTCCATAGCGGATAGCCGCACGCATTTTCTCAAAATTACCTGCAGGTGAAAGAATTTCAGGTCTGTTCATTATCGTTTCCTTTCGGATAATTATTTAACCGCAATAAGATCTATCTCCCAGGCAGGAAGACATCTTAAGCGTCGAAGATAAAGCTTATACTCGGGATAGCTCTCCCTTACCATGTTAATAAGCTCAAAAATATCACGGCTGCGATGATAGAGAGATATAAGCAGCACAGGCATGTCACGCCTGATCACCTGCTCCGAGCCTATTATTGCCTCCTTCTCTGCACCCTCAACGTCGTATTTAATATAATCTATTCTCTCGTTGGTGAGGCTATCGATTCTGACCATATTCACCTCATCCTCACGGTGCTCGAAGGACGCAGTAGCAACAGCAGTAGAGTTACGGTTTCCGCTGCCGTAAAACCTGCCTCCTACATTCTCGCTCCAAGCAGCAAGGTTAAGAGGAATAACTTCAATTTCGCATTCTGCCTCGGAATATCTTAAAAGTTTTTTGTAATTTCTATTATCCGGCTCTAAGGCATAAATCCGCTTGAGATTATTGAAATAGCCCTTGGCCTCCCTCGCAGTATCACCGTTATATGCACCGGCATCAACGGTTATTCTGACGTCGTCAACAGGCATAAGCGAGTAAAGCTCATCCCTTGTGGAAAATGAATCCAGAAGGTATTTCATTTTACCGCTAAGCTTATAATTAATAACCGAGGAGAAAATCGCACGGGACTCCTCGTCCTCAAGACTATTATACGCTTTTATTATAGCCTCATAATTTGAATTGTAAAAGTCCTTATCAAAGTACTCCTCTACTCCCGCCACCGGAAGATCCGGAACGTACATATCATACTCACGGTCTATATCCGCCAGCATGTCGATAACCTCTCCCCTATTCGAAGCAAAGGAAAGCAGTATAACGAAGTCCTCGTACATTTCCTTTATCTCAGAAAAGAATCTTACCTTGTATCCGCGGAAGAAATGTCCGCGAACAAAGCCGTCAGATGCAAAAACCTCGCTTACCTCAATATTAAATTGGGCAAGACGCTCAAAAAGCTTGTCCGCCCCGTTACCCATTCCGTAAACAACAATAGGTCTATCTTCTTTTTTAAGACTCTCCCACATATCGCTTTCCTGAGGAAGGGACGGAAGAGGATAAAGCTTGTAAGGCATAATTACTCCATAATAATTTGATAATTTAATATTATACTAAAATGAAAGAAAAGTCAAGAAATTATAGAAAACTCTTGAAAAAGAAGCCGATTTATGATAAAATCATAATATATTAAAACCAGAGAGGTTCAAATATTATGAATTGTATTTTTTGTTCTATCATCAACGGCGATATCCCCTCTAAGAAGGTCTATGAGGACGATATGTGCTACGCCTTCCATGACATCGATCCCCAGGCGGCCGTTCACTGTCTTGTCATTCCCAAGAAGCATATCACCTCTGTCGATGCAGTAAACGAAGAGAATGCCGATTATCTGCGTGCCATCTTCCTTGCAATCCCCAAGATTGCAGCCAAGCTCGGTCTGGATAAGGGCTACAGAGTGATTACCAACGTTGGCGAGCACGGTGCACAGACGGTGTTCCACTTGCATTTCCATATTATTGGCGGCGAGCAGCTCAGCCAGAATATTGTTTAATCAAAAAGTAAATAAAATATAAAAAGCAGAGTGCTCAGCACCCTGCTTTTTATATTTGGCATGATAAGGATTAGTTAACCTTCTCCTTAACCTTTGCTGCCTTACCAACTCTGTCACGAAGGTAGTAAAGCTTAGCACGGCGAACCTTTGCCTCGCGGAATACTACAACCTTCTCTACGTTGGGAGAATGAAGGGGGAAGGTCTTCTCAACGCCTACACCGTAAGAAACACGTCTTACAGTAAAGGTCTCGGAGATGCCGCCGCCATGTCTGGCAATAACAGTACCCTCGAACATCTGAATTCTTTCCTTCTCACCCTCGACGATTCTAACGTAAACCTTTACGCCGTCGCCGATACCGAACTTAGGAACTTCGGTCTTAAGCTGCTCACTTACAAAAGCCTGGATCTTTTCCATTTTGGGCCTCCTTTAAACTTCGGACGTTCGTACAGAGCAATTGCAGAGGACCGTCCTGATAATATTCCTGTTTCGCCCTTACGGTGTAATATATCACCATACAGGCATAGTCACAGATGTAGTTATTATATCATAAGGTTTTTAAAAAATCAAGTACTTTTTTACTTTTTTTCTGTTTTTTTATTTTACTGTTGAAAAAGAGTGAAAAAGGTGGTAAAATAGACATATAAAGCATATAGGAGAGCGACATGAGGTTATTAATTGCATCGGATATTCACGGCGATATTGAAAGTGCTGAAAGAATAATAGAATTATTTAAGGAAGAAAGGTGTGACAAGCTACTTTTACTAGGTGATCTGTTATATTTCGGTCCGAGAAATCAGCTGACAGACAGCTATAATCCGCAAGCGGTTATCAAGCTGCTGAACCAGTATAAAAGGGACATCTTAGCTGTTCGCGGAAACTGTGATGCAGAGGTTGACCAGATGGTGCTGGACTTCCCTATCATGGCTGATTATTGCTATCTACTGCTTGATGGTCTGTCGGTCTTTGCTACCCATGGACATCATCACACTATGGATAATCCCCCGCCACTTCGTAAGGGTGAGATCCTCCTCCACGGTCATACTCACGTTATAAAGTGCGTAGAGTTTGGAGATGAAAACTACTATTTGAATCCCGGCTCACCCACCTATCCCAAGGAGGGCAATCCCAAGACCTACATGATCTACGAAAACAGATGCTTTACCGTCAAGGAGCTTAACGGCAGTATCATTTTCTCCAAACAGTTTTAATCAATTACGCCCGGCGTTTCGCCGGGCTTTTTTAACGAAGAACTGCAGGGCTGAATATACTGTTTAAGTAAAGAAGGAGGTTCGATATGAGCTCGTATGCATATTTCAACGGAAAATTCGGCAAAAAGGAGGATATAAATATTCCCTTATCCGACAGAAGCATTTTCTTCGGTGACGCAGTCTACGACGTGGCAATAGGATGCTATGACAGAATTATGTGGGAGGATGATCACATAGATAGATTTCTCCTTAACGCAGAAATACTTGGCTTTGACCATTCCTTAAACAAAGGTTATCTATCCTCACTGCTTCGAGAGATAGCAGTGAAGTCTATGATAGACAGGTATATGATTTACTTTCAGCTCTCCAGGAATCTGAAAAATCGATGCCACTCATCTTATGGAAGTACAACGAATCTGCTCATTACCATAGATCCTCTGACTATTGACAAAGCTCCTTCCTCAATGAAATTAATCACTATGCCTGATGTAAGACACGGTCTGTGTAATATAAAAACCGTTAATCTTCTCCCCGCCGTTCTCTCTATTGCTGAGGCTGAAAAAAGCGGTTGTGACGAGGCAATTTTTATTAAAAACAACGCAATAACAGAATGCTCAAAATCAAATATTTTGATAATAAAACAAGGCAGAGTTATCACCCATCCAAAATCCTCTCATATTTTGCCGGGAATTGTCAGAGCACATATTTTATCCGCATGTAAGGTGCTTGGCATCCCGTTCGAGGAGCGTCCCTTCACTAAAGAGGAGCTATTTTTTGCGGACGAAATACTTATCAGCAGCACCACTAAGCTGGTAAAGTACGCTTCCCAGATAGATTCCCTTTCGGTTGGTGGAGGTGCAACTGAAATCGTATCGGAAATATATAATTATCTCTATTCAGAGTACCCAATCTGTAATACTTTGTGAATATTGTTCAACATTTTTTATCAAGATTGATATTTTTTTGTCATTTTTCTTCCGTTTTCCTCTTGATTTTTAAAATAATATATGGTATAATTTTTAAGTTATTATGCACGCAAGAGATGTGTAAATATTAAGGAGGAAACAAAATATGCTGAAAAAACTTTCCAACCTTCCCTTTAGCGGAACCGCGGAACAGGAAGCACAGCTTAACCTTGTTATCGAAAAGTACAAGGGTGACAAGAGCCGTCTTATGGCAGCAATGCAGGAGGCTCAGGGAATTTACGGATATCTTCCCATCGAAGTACAGAATAAAATTGCAGAGGGTATGGAGGTTCCGCTTGAAAAGGTATATGGCGTTGCTACCTTCTACGCTCAGTTCTCTCTTTCCCCCAAGGGTGAGAATCACATCGCAGTTTGTCTTGGTACAGCTTGCTACGTAAAGGGCTCCGGTGCAATTTACGACAAGTTCCAGCAGCTGCTTGGTATTGGCGGTGACGAATGCACTCCCGATAGAAAGTTTTCGCTTACTGCATCCCGTTGTATCGGTGCATGCGGACTTGCACCTGTTCTCACCGTTAACGAGGATGTTTACGGCAGACTTACCGCCGACGACGTTGAAGGTATTCTCGCAAAGTACAGATAACCATTTTCCCGATACCCTAAATTAAGGATAGGAATAAGCTATGAAAATATGTAAAATGCAGGAGCTTCTAGATGCAAAGGTGCTCTGCGGTGAGGAAAATCTCGGAAAGCACGTTTATTCTGCCTTTGGATGCGATCTGATGAGCGACGTTCTTGCTTACGTTACCGACCAGGCAGTATTGCTCACCGGTCTTGTAAATCCCCAGGTAATCCGTACCGCACTTATGATGGATATGACCTGCATCATCTTTGTCCGCTCTAAAAGCCCTAATGATGAGATGATCCGACTTGCCAACGAGCACGGAATCGTTATGATGAGCACCGCTATGACTCTATATACGGCATGTGGAACGCTCTATACAAACGGTCTTATCGGCACCAAAGAGGTAACGAAATGAGTGATAATTTAGTTTTTCGTTTCGATGTTGAAGGAAACGACTTCACCTCGGCGGGTCAGGCCTCTGTGCAGGTAAAAAAGAATCTGCGTCAGCTCGGTCTTGACTCGGAGACTATAAGAAGAGTTTCTATTGCAATGTACGAGGGAGAAATTAATATGGTCATCCATGCCGGCGGCGGCGTAGCCGAGGTCGTTGTCAACGAGGAGTATATTGAGATCATCCTTGAAGATAAAGGCCCCGGTATAAAGGATATTGAGCAGGCCATGCAGGCGGGTTATTCTACTGCAACCGAATCGATCCGTTCTTTAGGCTTCGGAGCCGGAATGGGACTCCCTAACATGAAGAAAAATACCGACTCAATGGAAATTACGTCTACTATTGGCGTAGGAACACGCATCGTTATGCGTGTAATGCTGTAAGGAGGACATACAATGACGGGCTATGAACATTCCGTTCTTCTCGACGAGAGCAAATGCACGGGCTGTACTACTTGTATAAGACATTGTCCCACCGAGGCGATCAGAATCAAAAACGGCCGTGCCGTTATTCAGTCAAGCAAGTGTATTGACTGCGGCGAATGTATTCGTCACTGCTCTCACAACGCAAAGCGTGCCGTAAGCGATAAGCTCTCGGATATGGATCGCTTTAAATGGAAGATTGCTCTTCCCGCCCCTACTCTTTACGGTCAGTTTGACAATCTTGACGACGTCGACTACGTGCTTAACGGTCTGCTAAAGATCGGTTTTGACGACGTCTACGAGGTATCCAAGGCAGCAGAGCTTGTGTCTGCATATACCAGAGTATATCTGCAAACCGAAGGGGTCAAAAAGCCTGCCATCAGCTCCGCCTGTCCTGTAATAATGCGTTTGATCTCGTTAAGATTTCCATCGCTTGAGGAGCACGTAATACATATGCTTCCTCCCATGGAGATTGCCGCAAAGCTTGCGAAGAGAAAGGCTATAGAGGATCACCCCGAGCTTTCTCCCGATGAAATTGGAGTATGCTTTATTACACCTTGCCCTGCTAAGGTCAGCTACGTTAAGAATGGCTTTGCAGGCTATAAGAGCTCGGTTGATGCCGTCGTTTCCATTAGCGACGTGTACTTCCTCCTTATTGGAGAGATGAATGCCGATGATAAAATAGAGAGCTTGTCCGAATCAGGCAAGATCGGTATCGGTTGGGCAAGATCTGGCGGTGAGGCTACCGCTATATTTAATGAAGACTATTTAGCAGCAGACGGAATCGAGAACGTTATTCACGTTCTTGATCAGGTCGAAAACGGCAATATTCCTCCGCTTGAATTTATCGAGCTTAACGCTTGCATCGGCGGATGCGTTGGTGGAGTTCTCACCATGCAGAACCCCTTTATTGCCAAGGCACGTCTGCAATCACTTAGAAGATATATGCCTATTACCCAGAATGCTCTGCCGCTGGGTACAAGCTATATTCCCGATGATTTTCTATTCGAGGATCTTCCCGAATATGATTCCATCACCCGTCTTGGCAACAGTATTGCCGAATCGATGAGAATGATGGCAGATATTCAGAATCTGAAATCCTCGCTTCCCGGTATCGACTGCGGTGCGTGTGGAGCACCCACCTGCAGAGCCTTTGCCGAGGATGTAATAAAAAAATTGGCTTGTCCTGATGACTGCCGACTCAGAGAGGCATGGCAGAATAAGGACGGAAAGGCGTAACTGATGACCGCTAATGTTTTTGCAAAGGAATCCGGCTTTAAGATTATTTGTATGCCCTCCCCCGAAAAAGAGGTTAAGGGTGTATATATTGGTGATCTTTTAAGCTGGGTTATGGGAAATGCTGAGCAAGGAAACCTGTGGATAACGATAATGTCAAATATTAATACCGTTGCCGTGGCAACGCTGGTGGACACCTCCTGTATCATACTTGCGGAGGATGTTGCACCGGACGAAAACGCATTGATTGCAGCAAAGGAAAAGGGGGTAAATATTCTATCCACCCCGCTTTCTGCATACGAAGCAGCCATTAAAATCAGCGGTTTAATTAATTGAAAAAGCTTTATTACGATCTCCACATTCACTCCTGTCTCTCCCCCTGCGGTGACGAGGACAATACCCCGAACAACATTGTCGGTATGGCAAGGCTGTGTGGGCTTGATATCCTTGCACTCACCGACCATAACAGCTGCAAAAACTGTCCCGCGTTTTTTGAAGCGGCAAAAAGAAATGGTATTATTCCAATTGCCGGAATGGAGCTTACCACCTCCGAGGACATACACGTGGTATGCCTTTTCGAAAGCCTAGACGACGCTTTACGCTTCGATAATTTTATTGATTCTACACGCATTAAGGTAAAAAATCGCCCTGAGATCTTCGGAAATCAGCAGGTTCTGGACGGCGACGACAACGAGCTTTATCAGATCGAAGATCTGCTAATTAACGCAAGCTCGATTTCAATAACCGAGGTTCAAGCTGTTGTGGCAGAACATAACGGTGTCTGCTACCCTGCTCACATTGACCGAGATGCAAACGGCATAAT
>JAZSEC010000042.1:0-6431 GCA_045531485.1 Eubacteriales bacterium
GTTCTGATTCTCGCACTGCTGATTTGCAACGCCGCAAGAGGTCTTGCAAGCAGACTGGCAGGAGGTCTGGCACTCGCCGCAGCCACCGTTCTCAACGGTCTTTGCAATATCCTTAGTTTCGATAGTGTTGATTCTCTTCATGTTAAAGCCCTCCGCTTTTAGTTTATAGATTAACATTGTTATTATAGCACAAGGCTAAAATAATGTCAATAGTCAAATAAACAAATTTTACTTAACCTCAAGATAAATATAGCTCTGAGCTAAGCCGTCGGAGGTATTGAGATAGCACATCAAGCGGTAATTACCCTTAGAGAGCTTCTCGCCATAGGAGATCGGGGTGCCGTCTGCATACTCAAGAGTGGCATCCTTGAAGGGAGCACCGCATCTTAATACCTCAAGTATGATCACGTCCTCAAGCTCATCTCTGTCATAATAGCTCTGGGTAGAGGTAATCGACATATAGATAACGTTCTTTATGGTATACTCAAAATGAAGATTGCCCGATTCGGTGGACACCCGGATGTCCATAGCACTGGATTCCAGCTTCTCGTCATAGGTGGAGAAGGAGGCAACCTTTACCATATCGCTGACTCTGATGCCATCCTCGGCGGTCGCTACGTAAATCACAAGTCCATACTCGCCCTGATGGAGATTCTTCGGCACGGCAAAGTCGCCCGATACACTAAGGCCAAGAGAAGAGCCGTTATATTTCACGCTCTCTGCATCAGCATCGGCAAGAGATACGGTATTAGTGCTTATGGGATTGCCCTTATCGTCAAGAAGCGACAGTGCCACCTTAAGAACGTAGCTCTTTCCCGATTCGAGAAGATCCGAGCTTCCAATCGCCGCAGAAATTCCGGAAAGAGTAATAACTCCATCGCTATAGGTGTTTTTGCCCATATCCGAAACACCGAGATTGGCAAATTTAACGCTTGAATCAAGCTTCTGGGAAATCACCGTGGTGGGATAGTCAAGCACGCTGTCAACCTCGTTGTCAGCATCCAGATACTCCTGGTAAAGAACGCCTTTGGCAGCTCTTATATCCTCGATGCTGCCAAGCGTATAACCGTTCCATGCGAAGCTTTCGGTAAAGGTGCTGCCGTACTGCCATACGTGATACACCGCCTCAAGCAGATCGGACTTATCGCAAGGTAGAGCACTAGTCTGACGATCAATTTTCTCGGAGGCGTATTCCAGCACGTCCTTGCCGCTTTCATTTACCTCTCTGCTGCCGAAGCTTATGAGCTTTCGGTTAGTGTCAACGTGGCTTATCGCATAGCCCACGTACTGAGGTACACCTCCGGCACCCTCAAAGAAATCGTAACGCAAGGATATCTCATAGATAAATCCGTCCTTGATCATAAGGGAGGTAAGGTTGCAGAACTCATCGGAAGTGCCGTAGCCGTCATAGCTGAAGCGGGTAAGAACCCAATATCCGCGGCTGTTCTCGATAATTACGTAGTCGCTGGCAGCTCTGCCCTGCATCGGGCCGCCATCCTTTCTGTAATTCTCGAAATAATACTCATATCTCTCACCGGGAATGAACACCGTCTTGATCCTACCCGAGAAGCCGTCGTCGTAATCAAGGAAGCTATACATCTCATAGACGTTATTTGCATTCTCATCGGTATAGCGATAATAGGCGTTCTGATAGCCGTCATACTCGTCGTTTAAGAGAACCTCATAGCTGTCAAACACGCGAAGCATATACCTTCCCTCAACGTTAGGAACCCATCTGTCAACGACGCCCACGTGTTCCTTCATATAAGCAATATCCTCGGCAACCCACTTTGCCTCATGCTCAATATTGATGATAAAAGAATCAAACTGTCTTAAGCTGCTGTCACCCACCTGGTCATAGTATTCCTTTTCGTTCCTATACTCGTCATTCTCCACGGGATCTCCAAAATGCATGGGCAGTGACACTCTCTTCTCGGATGCCAGAGGCTTATAGCCGGGGATACCGATCTCAACGCCGCTTATGGCAAAGTTCTCATCAAGTCGCTCGTTAGCCAGCAGCAGCTTTGCCGCCTCCTCGCCCGACTTTACTCTTATACAGCCGGTAAGAGCCGAGCTGACACCAATAATCATGGAAAGCACAAGCACTAAGGAAATAATTCTTTTAAGGTTTGTGTTTTTCATTTGTTTTCTCCCTTTTTATTTATTAATCAAATATCTCGTCAAGCAATTCGGATTCAACACCGATGGGATATTTCTCGCCGATTCGGTGGGGCGGAAGGAACTTAAGAAGTCTGCCTTCGTCAAAGCCTCTCAGCTCCTCGGGTGCCTCGGCAGGAAGGTAGCTATTCATATCGGAGGACCAGCCCTTGCCCACGTGATAATATACCACACCCTTATTTGACTCGCGATCCTCAGCACCGTAGACTATAAGCTTAAATTCATCGCTGTATCTTGCATAAGCCGAAAGATCGTCATCGTTATATTCTATTATCTGATGGTCGAAAACGCCGCCCTCGTAATGATTGGTTATACGGTAGTCGTCATCGCCCTTTACAGTATAGCTTACGTCATAGGACCCCTCTCCGTAGATGTCGGCAGAATTAATTACAACAATGTAGCCTATATCTCTTTTATGACTTGAAAGCTCAAGCTTTCCACGTGAGCCGTCCTTGCCGTAGTTAACGCTTATTCTCGTTCCGCCGCCATAGCCAACCATGGCGAAATGACCCTTATCCACGCTGTACACCTCCTCGGAAAGCTCCACCGACCAGTATCCGTCCTTAAGAACGGCAGTCCTCCAGCCCTCCGAGCTGCTTAAATATTCCACGTCGGGAAGACCGATATCCTTGATATAAAGCCTGCCACCCTCGTATTTTGCATCTAAATTCAAGGGTATCACCTTGTTGATTTCACCAACAGGAATATCGAGATCGTCAAAATTCCGCTCCACCCTTGTGGGATAAGTGAATCTTGGAAGATCTACGTCGGGTATAAGGCCTCCGGGAATAAGAATCGATATCAGAATTCCCAAAACCGAAATAATTAAAGCTGCAACTAATAATACTACTAAAAATTTTTTCATTCATTTTTACCTTTCTTTGCCTGAAATTTCGTTATAGCTGCTCTCGGTGGTATCGTTAACGTATTTTATGAATTCGGACAGTATCTGTCTACCCATACTGCGATAATCCATCGAAAGAGCCTTATTTATCTTATCTCTCCTTATTTCCTCAGGCACGTTGTATATCGCCATAAGAGCGTTCAGTGCTCCGGATATACGCACGTCGAGGGGAGAGGAGCTTTCGGTAGTCATTAGGGTGGAGTACTCGATGCCGGAGATCAGCGTTTCTGCCTCCAGGAACTGAACCTCGCTCCAGCCCTGACAGTATTCGCCGAAGATCTCCTTGGCTCTGCTCGCATCATTTTTCCTGATCTTCTCAAGGGTGAGAGGATGGGTATAGGAGGATATATAAAGATCACGTGCGATCTCGCTTGCCTCGCAGGCCGCCGCCATAGTCGTAAGCTCAAAGCATACCGCCATAAGCTTGCTTGCTCCTTCGTCGGTCACCCTTTTAATAAGCTTCCACTGGAAGTCGCAGAGCATATCCACCACCTCGGCAAGAAGATGATCCTTGGTAGGAAAATAAAACATCAGATGTCCGGGGCTGATGCCAAGCTCGTTAGATATGGAACGTATGGTGGTGCTTGAATATCCGTCCTCAAGAAACATTCTGGAGGCCACCCTGATGATTTCGTGCTTTGTGATATTGCCTCTGTTGTGCTTTGTCATTTTTGTTTTTTCTCCCGTTTTAGAATTTGTTCTAGTCTTTGTTCTAATTATAGAACACATTCTAGCACTTGTCAATGGGTTTTATAAAAAAACGCGGTAAAAATATGAAAAAAATGAAAAATTAACCGTTTATTAATCTTTTTTGGTGTCAAAAACGACCGTCTACGCCCTCTCGGCTATTAAGCGACCGTTTGCGAGCAGTTTTCTCGCAACGAATATTCCTCATTTATTTTTCCTCTGCTATCATCCGGCTGTGGCGGAGCTTTTGTTATATAAGAAAAAGCCTCCAAAACGGAGGCTTTTTGTTTGTTTATTTATATTTCCTTATCAATTTCACGAAGTGCACTTTTAAACTGGATAGCGAAGAGGATCGCCGTAAAGGTTACCGCAAGAGCGTCGGCGATCGGCTCGGCAAGATAGACCGCAGTCGTCTTGTCCGCCTCGTCGAAGAAGAGAGGCACTATATATATTAAAGGTAGAAGAAGCACAAATTTTCGCATTATTGCCACCGCCATGGAGGACAGAGCCTTACCAAGCGAAACGAAGGTCATCTGACAGGCTATCTGTATACCGAAGATGCCAAGCACCGCACAGTAAATACGCAGAGCCGAGGCGGTGAAATCCAGATATTCCGCATTCGAGGTAAAGATCGCCGCAAAGCCGCGTGGGAACAGCATTATCAGTGCCCACAGAGTGATCGAATAAATCAGACTACAGGTCAGAAGGATCTTGAATATACCCTTAACTCTATCCTTGTTTTTCGCACCGTAGTTAAAGCTGATAATAGGCTGAGCACCCTGGGCAAGACCCTGGAGAGGCAGCATAGCAAACTGCATCACGCTTGAAAGCACGGTCATAGCTCCAACAGCAATATCTCCACCGTAGTTAAAGAGCGTGGAATTGAAGCATATAGAAATAACGCTTTCGGACGCCTGCATAATAAACGGTGCAAGACCGAGAGCCAGGCAAGGAAGGGCAAGCTTAAGATCAAGCCTTAAGGTCGATCTCTTAAGCCTCAGAATACTCTTCCCTCCCATAAGGAAGGCAACGACCCACACGCAGGATATTGCCTGGGAGATAATGGTAGCAAGAGCTGCTCCGCGAACTCCCATATTAAAGCCGAAAATGAATATAGGGTCAAGCACAATATTGGCAACAGCACCGATAACCACCGTAAGCATGCTCATTCTGGCAAAGCCCTGTGCGGTAATATATGCATTCATTCCAAGGGTGAGCTGGACGAATATTGTTCCGATAGAGTATATCTGCATATATTCGGCGGCGTATTTAATCGTATTTTCGCTGGCACCGAAGGCAAGCAGCAGAGGTCTATGGAAAACAAGCATTACCGCGGTAAGAATGGCGGAAATTATGCACTGAAGGATGAAGCAGGAGCCCATAGTACGCTCGGCAGAGTCGATATTTCCCTGCCCCATAAATATAGATGCCCTGGGAGCACCGCCCGAGCTGATAAGGGCGGCAAAGGCGGATATTATCATTATCAGCGGCATACACACGCCGACACCGGTCAGTGCAAGCTCGCCTATCTCATCCATGTGACCGATATAAACTCGGTCAACCACGTTATAGAGAAGATTTATTATCTGTGCGGTTATGGTCGGCAGAGCCAGTCTGAAAAGAAGCCTTCCGAGAGGATCGCGGCCAAGAAATTCGTTGTTTTTTACTTCACTCATTATTTTGACACCCCTACCTTGATTTCGCATTGATCGTAGCCATCCTCAAGAATGATCTCGCCTATGCCGTCGGCACAGATTCTTCCGCTCTCGGGATTCTTCACGCTATCAATATTGCCGACGATATCCGCCTCCACCGTAGATTTTTCAAAGGAGAGGTCACAGTCGATCATTTCACAGTTGATAAGCTTCAGATTTTTACAGCAACAAAGAGGCTGGGTGCCGATTATTTTGCAGTTTTCGAAGGTAACGTTCTCACAATACCAGGCGAGATACTCGCCCTTTACGGTAGAGTTACGCACCACCACATTTTTTGCATGCCAGAAGGCGTCCTTGGTATCGAAATTACAATGATCGAACACCGAATTTTCTATGTACTGGAATGAATATTTGCCCTTGAACTCCACGCGGTCAAAATCCAGATCAGCCGCACGCAGCATAAAGTACTCGCTGACGAAGGAGCAATCACGGACGCTTATATCCCTGGAAAACCAGCCGAACTCAGGCGAGATAACGTCACAGCCCGAAAGGCTGACCGAGGAGCATTCACGCAGAGCCTTAATGCCGTGAAGCCTTGAGTTGCTTATTTTAATATCATCAGAATACCAGAGTGCCGCACGGCAATTCTCGGTCATCTCGCTACCCGAGATGCTTACGTGGTTGCAGTGCCAAAGCGGATAGCGAAGGTTAAAATAACCTCTCGCAATTTCAATTTTTTCAGCCTCCTTCAAGGCACTCTCGCCGTCGGCAGGACCATCAAAGGAGCAATCCCTGAGCATAACGTCGCACTCACCGTAGAGTGCACGCTCCTCATCAAAGGATAATTTCTCGTAAATTTTCATATCACACCTATTAATAATTAATCAATGGATATATAGTATCATATTTTATAAAAAAATTCAATATAAATTTGTAAATTCCCCTTGACAAACGAAAAAATGTTTGCTATAATTGTATAGCATTTGTCGGAAGGTTAGCTCAGTTGG
>JAZSEC010000012.1:0-15568 GCA_045531485.1 Eubacteriales bacterium
CAGAGCTATCTTAATCTAGCTTCTTCTTACTTTTGAGTTTTTCTCAATGTGTTTGACAAGAACTTACACCGTTTTGGATCTCTCCAAAACACAATGTTTTTCTTAATTTCATGTTGTTCAATTTTCAATGATCAAGTGCTCGTTTGTCACAAGCTTTTCTATTATACAACATCAACCTTAAAAAGTCAAGGGATTTTTTTAAGTTTTTTATCTTTTTTTGCGTTTTTTCTCTTTTGTTTAGTTTTAGACAAATTTGACTTCACTTTTTTATGGATTTTGTACAACAAAGCAGTGCAATGTAATATAATCTATCCCACGTAAAGACACTTGCTATTTCCGATTTTACAATTCAGGAGCAAAAGTAGCAGGGTCGAATTCTGTTTTATTAATTATTAAAATTTTTTAATATTTTTTTATATTTACTATTGCAAAATATATATTTATATGTTATAATATTTACGAATAAAAATCTACTTATGAGGAACGACCATGGGAGATAAAATTACTAATGCAGTTTCGGGTATGATTCCCGATGTATCAAATCTTGATATTATTGGCATGCTTAAGGAGAAGCTTTTCAGCATAATTCCTCCTAGCCTTATGCAGCTTTATATGGCACATCAGGTTCTTGTTACCATTGGCTTAATCTGCGTGCTTCTTCTTCTCGCAGTTAAGGGCTACAAGATCTTTAAGACCGTGCTTTACGCAGGCGGTGCGTTTGCATTCGCATACCTTGGATATACCATCGTTGCACCTAAGCTTCCTGCTTCTGTAACCTCCTTCCTGCCTCCCAGCTTGAAGGCAGACGTTATAGTTGCGGTTCTTCTTGCACTTGTAGCAATATTCCTTACCCGTTGTGCATATAACTTTATGATCATGATTCTCGGCGGCGTTGCAGGTTACTTCCTCGGTGCGTCGGTTATCTACGGTCTTATCCTTAAGCACTTCCACACACTCACCTTCCTTCAGATCCCTGCGGTTAAGTACATAATCGGTGGTGTCTTCTCTGCAATGTTCGCTATTCTGTTCATCCTTCTGTTTAAGCACCTGTTTATGCTCCTTACCTCCTTCGGTTGCTCTGTTGCGGCGGCAGCTCTGCTTAAGACCATCGTTATGCCTGAGGGCAGTAGCGTTATTCTCGGTGCCTTTGCGGTTGTTGGTATCGCATTCGGTATCTACTGCATCGTTCATCAGTATAAGCAGGAAGAAAAGGATATGGAAATCGTTTTCTAATTTGATAATAATTAAAGAGCAAGGCTTTATGCCTTGCTCTTTTTTGATTGTATACGTTAGTTACATCTTAAATAAGCCTTTGATTTTATCAAGGAGTGAGCGTTTTTTCGCCGGTGGCTTTATATATTCTTCCTCCAGATATCAACAGGAGTGCCCTGCTCAAGATAGGTAAAAAAGGCATAATCAAAGCTTTCCCAAGGGATAATGCCGTTCTCCGCCAGGTCGTAATAGTCATCAAGATAATACATACCATCCCATTCATCGCCCTTAAGAAAATCGCCGGGGTTGTCTATATTGGTGACCAGGCGATACATAGTAGAGGTAACGTCACCCTTGCTCATTTTACCTGAATAGTAAGCGTCCTTGAAGTAGAGCCTGAACCGCTCGAATACGGCAGAGGTATCAAACGGCTTCTCCAGGCAATAGTTGTACAGCAGGGATATGGTTTTGTTTAAATCGGAGCTACAGCAGGACAGGCTTATTACAATGTCGCTTAAGGGCTCGTCGTAGGATAAAAAGCCATCAAGCCATTCGTCATAGCCATCCAAAATACCAAGCCTGAGTCGGCATTTATAATAAAAAGCGTCCTCGCGTTTCATAAAGCTCTCCCCTTTTCTACCTATTTATTATATTATAGCATAGTAAAGCAGAAAAATCAATAGGAGGATCGGTGCTATTAATTTGTGCCTTGATGCAGATCCGTCAGCTCATATATTTCCGAAGCTTGTCGATAGCGGCCTTTTCAAGACGGGAGACCTGTGCCTGAGAGATACCGATCTCGGCGGCTATTTCCATCTGTGTGCGACCCTTATAGAACCGACGCTCGATAATGCCCATTTCCCTATCACTAAGTCGTCGCATAGCCTCTCTGAGTGAGATGTTTTCCACCCAGCTTTCGTCCGATTCATTTTCGTCAGCCAGCTTATCTATAACGTAAACGGTATCCTCTCCATCGCCATACACCGAATCAAAGAGAGATATGGGCTCGACGATCGCCTCCAGTGCGGAGCTTACACTTTTCTCGGTAACGGATAGCCGTTCTGCGATCTCCGCAACGGTAGCGTCCCTTTGCTCGTTTCTGGAGATTTCCTCCTTAGCCTGAAGGGCCCGGTACGCCAGATCTCTCGTGCCGCGGGACACCCTTACGGCATTATTATCACGCTGATAGCGACGCACCTCACCTATGATCATCGGAACGGCATAGGTGGAAAATCTTACGTCCATATTAAGATTAAAGTTATCTATAGCCTTGATAAGTCCGATACAGCCTACCTGAAATAGATCATCAACGCTCTCTCGCTTTGGGTTAAAGCGTCCTATCACGCTGAGGACAAGCCTCAGATTTCCCATTACAAGATCGCAGCGAGCCTGCTCGTCTCCTTCGGAGGCACGCTTTAGCAGCTCTCGTTTTTCGGCTTCGTTTAACGTCTTTAACGTAGAAGTATTTACACCGCAGATTTCTACCTTATTTATTCGCATACTAACCTCGCCTATTGCTTTGTAAAGTTAGTATTAACCACATTTAGGCAAATAAACCGAGGTATTGTAAATATTTGTTTGCAAAAAGAAAAGGCGACCCTAGGCCGCCTTTTTATGTATTAGTTAATGGGATTTCCGTTTTTGTCGAAGAGAGGAAGGGGTGCAAGGTATGTGATGTCCTCTCTGCCGATAGCGTCACCCTCAGCCAGGATAGTCATCTTTCCAACAATCTCGCCGCCTGCCTGTCTAACCAGATTTTCCAACGAAAGAAGCGAGCCACCGGTGCTGATTACGTCGTCGACGATAAGCACTCTCTTGCCCTTCATATACTCAGCGTCGTCGCCGTCAATATAAAGAGTCTGCATGTGACCTGTGGTAATGGACTTAGTCTCGCATTTGAGAACGTCCTTCATATAAAGCTTAACCGACTTTCTGGCAAGCACGTAGCGGTTTTCACAAAGATGACGGGCCATAGCGTGGATAAGCGGAATACCCTTAGATTCTGCGGTAAGAAGTACGTCGTGCTCGGGAGCAAGCTTGGCAAGCTCCTCAGCACATTTCTCGGTAAGCTCAACATCACCGAAGAGAATAAATGCACCTATATAAAGCTCTTCACTGATAGGACAAAGCGGAAGATCTCTCTCAAGACCTGCAACCTTAATTCTGTAAAACATAACGGATCTCCTTAGGTTTTCTACATAATTATATTATAAATACTTGCTATAGAATCACAACATAATTATTATACAACTAATTGTGATGATTTGCAAGTGGTTTTGACAAATTAAAACAAATTTACAGTCCGACACATCATAAAAAGTAAACACGGTCAGAAAAGTGACTGACCGTGTTTGTGTTTTTTCTCCAATGATTCTAAATTAAAGCTTTTAATTTAGTAATAGAAATCGTGATTTCCTATGGTAAAGGCATATTCTCTTGTCCTGGGAATCCAGGAGGAGGTTGCCAACTCGGGAGCAAGGAAAAAGAAAGCTCCATCCGATACGTCATAGCCCTCAAGACAGATCTTAGCCGCCAGAGTTGCACTGTAGCCGGGAGTGTTATAGATCGTGCCGTCAAGGACGGGACTGAACTGGACGCCATATTTACGGTCGAAGATAACGCCGTAAATGGTGTTAGGATAGTACTTAGACCTTACTCTGTTCATAACTACATTTCCCACCGCGATCTGTCCAAGGAGAGACTCGCCCCTGCTCTCAGCATGGATGATCCTGGCAAGCCAGAACACCTCATCGGTACGGTAAAAGCTATTCGCGTGGATGAGCGGAGAGTAATTACCGCTGAGAGTAACTCTGCCGCCAGCGTTACTTACGGACATACCAAATGCCTTCGCAAGAACGACCGCGGGAATATATATCCTGCCGTCGCTCATAATTACGTTAGGCGTGGTATTAAACAGCGTTCTGCCGTTTGCGTATGTAACGTAGCATCCGTCACCTGCGACTATTTCAAGTCCCGGTGCACGCATCGTTGAGGTTCTGGTAGAGGAATTGTAGCTATAGCTGCTGCCGCCTATGGCAGATGCCGCAGCACGAAACGGAACGTATATCACGCCGTTTGCCTCAAAGCCCTTTACCGACAGGGTTGTCCCGCCTATGCTAACTGCAAGTCTGTCATAGCTCCATATGTTCTTGTTCGAAATGCCCTTAAGATAATGATAAACTCTGCCGTCGGGATGCAGGGACATATCCATTGTCCCAAGCATATTAGGCTCTACGGTCGCTGCACTTACGCCCACCGAGAAAAGACTCAGTATAGCACTCAGCGAAAGAGCCACTGCAATAGCTTTAATTCTTATACTTTTTCTCTGCATTTTTCACCTTCCTTTCTTTTGGTTTACGTGAAGATTATACCATAAAGGGGGTGGGTATTTCAATGCAAAATGATTGGCAGAAAAAGCAGGATTTACCTATTTTTACGGGGTTTTAGCCGATTATTGTTTGATTTTTACAATTATGGAAGATAGATTATTAATAATAAAAAAGGGAGCCCGAGTCGGCTCCCTAATAATACTCTATTACGGATCAATCCTCGGTGGTGTTGCTTTCTTCGGACTTTTTGTCACCTGCAAGACGCTTCTTAGCATCCTCAACGCTCTCGCCATCCTTGGCAAAAAGCACCTCAACGCACTTGTCACTAACCTTGTTAAAGCCATCAACCACACCGGTTTCGATCTTCTTATAGCCTGTTACGACTCCGTTTTCGATCTTCTTATAGCCTTCTACCACACCGGTTTCAATTTTCTTGTAACCCTCAGTTACCTTCTTCTTCATTTCTGACATGTTATATACCTCTTTTCTTATTCTTTTTAATTTAAACATTACCCAAAATCTCGCCCGAGAGTCTGAAGATCTCGGCGGATGCCTTGCGGCGTCTTGCCTTAAGGCTTGCCTTGTAAATAAAGTAATTTGCCGATACCATAAGGATTCCTACTAAGCCGATACCAATACCGAGAGGCATATAGCCCTCGATAATCTCAGGCATAGAAAGGCACATTCCCGAGCCAAGCACAAGGCTTCCCACGCTGCCAAACAGATATGCAAACACCTCTGCAGGTCTTCTCGTTTTTCTGTCGAGAGCCTTAAGCTCATCGAGCTTTGTCATCTTACGCTCCTCGTAGTGAGAGCGAATCTTTTCTACTGCTTTGATTTCATTATTACTCATTTTTATTTCCTCCGTTTCTTACTGTAGTTATTATACAGGAGGATTGTTTTAGAAAAATTTGATTTTGGTAAGAATAAGGTATTTCTTTTGTAAAAGAAATGTTAAACCAGAGCCGTTTTATTCAAAACAAGATTACTTACCGCACCGAGTCCTACCGAGAACATCATACCGCCGGCAAGACATAGGATAACGTTCATTGCTGTTGCGTCCAAAGGCGTTAACATCGGGATCATCATAAAGAGAAGCATACCGCCACCGAGAGAAAGGCAAATAGAGAGCCAGGACTTCTGCTTTGCGGCCATGCTGATAACGAGAGAAATAGGAACGAACACTCCCATCAAGGCAAGCTTGGATATAATGCACATAACAATATTAAGCACATTTGCTCCCATCATATCAAAGGGAAGACCTGCTACCGCACCGCCAATGAATGATCCTACAAGCCAGCAGATAATAAGCATAACACCTCCAAGAAGGCATACCAGAGTCTTTGACACCACGTAATCTGCCTTGTCGGGTCGAATGGCAAAGATGTTCTTTGCATATCCGCTCCTGAAATCCTCAGAAACGAAAAGGCACGCCCACACCATAGCGGTAAAATACATAAGATTAAGGTTGCACATACCCGTAAGATCCATACTCATGCCCGCCCGGGAGGGAGAGGAGATGGCCTGCCATACGCTGTCGAATGCCTTAATTTCGGTTGCTACGCCGGTTTCCGGATTTACTGTCACACTGCCGTCCATCATAGTCGTCATCACAAGAATGAGAATAGGACAAAGAAGAGCGATGGCAAGCATAATATAGGTAAGGCGGGAAACGAGAATACGTCTAATATCCACCGATAACATATTGCTGAATTTTCTATTCATTTTCATACCTGCTTACCCTCCATCAGATTAATATAATATTCCTCAAGGCCGATTCTCTCGGTCATAATTTCGCTGACCGTTATGCCGTTTTTGTGTAAATATTCAACGATCTGCTCAGGGTTCTCGGCATCGTATACGCGGATATACTCTCTTTCGGGATCCTCCTCGACTCTGAAATATCTGCGACCGAGGATCACCTTTGCCCTCTGCATATCGGCAGCCTTCAGTGTAACGAAGGTGGGACAGTCACGGTCGAGCTCTTCTGCAGTCATCTCCCTGATCATTCTACCGTGACGGATGATGCCGTAATGAGTGGCGATCTTCTCCAGCTCGGGAAGAAGGTGGGAGGAGATAAGGACTGTGCGTTTACCATCCTTTACAACGTCAAGAAGAACCTCACGCATAATACGCATGCCGTCTGCATCAAGACCGTTTAGCGGCTCATCAAGAACGAGAAGCTCGGGATCGCCGAGCAGAGCCATAGCAATACCTATTCTCTGCTTCATACCAAGCGAGCAGTTCTTATATTTATTGGAGGCAGCACCCTCCATTCTTACAAGCTTAAGGAGACTGCGAACCTCGTTTTCCGCATCCTCGATGCCGATATTCTTAGCCTGAAGCATCATATTGTTCCACACCGTAAGGCCGGGGAAGCAGCCGGGCGACTCAATAAGCAGACCAACGCTCTTTCTTGCATTACGGTCGGTATTATCCTTACCGAATATACGGATTGAACCCTCGCTACGCGGAATAAGTCCGCAAATCATCTTCTCGGTGGTGGACTTACCTGAGCCGTTTTCGCCTATAAAGCCATATATCGCACCGCAGGGAACGGTCATATTAAGACCCGAAACGGCCTGCTTCGCACCAAAGCTTTTCGATAGATTTCTTATTACTATTGCATCCATATTTCACCCCTCCTTCTTAATAAACGTCGCTTCTTGAAAGCACGTGGGTACCGAGCAGATTATAGATGAGAGTCCACACGGCAGATACAAGAATACAGATAATTAAAGTGAAGATATTACTGTTAAGGCAGGCATTTACCGACGACCCGTACAGGAATATGTTCAGCAGAGCCGACGAGGAATCGCCAATGATAGCCGCCGCACCGATAATGAGAATGCCGGTTCCAAAGAAGAAGGAGGAAGCTATAGACATACCGAAATACCTTCTGAAAAGCACGTTAATAAATGTATAAAGGCTTGCCCAACCAAAGCTCATAATCATTTTACCCAGGATAGCAAGAATAAGCGAGCCTACGTTTACGGACATATCCGCGGCTACAAGCAGACCTGCCACGACACCACCGATAAGGTAGGTAATGCACATACACATCATGGAAAAGGCACAGGTTATGGTCTTAGAAAGCATATAATCTTGCTTCTTCGGATGGGTGGTGAAGAGCTGCTTTACGTATCCGCTCTTATAGTCGTGGCCGATAAAGATGGACACCATTATTCCGCCGAATATAAACACCATATTCATATTTGCGTATTCGCCTATCTCGTTAATAACGTAGAGAGGTGTATCTGCCGCAACAACGTTCCACGTATTAGAGTAAAGAGGAGCACCGCCCTCTACGGTAGTCATGCTAAGTATCATAGCAGGAATTATCGCCGCTATGCAAAGAAATATGTAATAAAGCGGGGTGTGGAAGAGGCGATAAAAATCAACGCCAAGCATACCACGAAGCCTTTTTACAAAGCTGGGTGATTCAAAGGTTATCTCACGGTTCTTTTCCATTACTGTTTCTCCTTTCCCGACATAAGCTCCACGTAATATTCCTCAAGTCCTATCTTGTTCTTTCTGATTTCGCTGACAATATGACCCTTGGAGATAAGATAATCAACTATCTGCTCGGTGCTATCTACGTCGTAGACCCTTATATACTCCTCCTCAAGACGAACGTCGTAGTATTTTGTCTTAAGGCAGGTCATCGCACCGCTCATATTCTCGGTTTTTAAGGATACGAATACCCTTGCACGTCCCTCAAGCTCACCTGCGGTAAGCTCCTTTACCATTCTTCCCTCTCGGATAATGCCGTAGTGAGTGGCTATCTTCTCAAGCTCACCAAGTATATGTGATGAAATAAGAACGGTGCAGCCGTAGGTTTTGGTAATATCAACGAGAATCTCACGCATAATCCTCATTCCATCGGTATCAAGAGCGTTGATCGGCTCGTCAAGGATAAGCAGGGCGGGATCGCCAAGCAGAGCCATAGCAATGCCTATTCTCTGCTTCATACCGAGCGAGCATTTTTTAAACTTAAGAGAGGCGTTGTCCTCCATACGAACGATTTTCAAGACACGCATTATCTCCTCGTCGGTATTTTCAAGGCCGAGGTTTATCGCCTGCATCATAAGATTCTGATAGACGCTGGAGCCCGGGAAGCAGCCGGCGTTTTCTATAAGAGATCCAACTCTTACTCTGACACCTGCATCGGTAAAATCTCTGCCAAAGAGCTTGATCTCGCCCTTATCTGCAACTAGATGACCGCATATAAGCTTCTCTGTGGTGGATTTGCCCGAGCCGTTCTCACCTATAAAGCCGTAGATCGCTCCCTTTGGAACGGTCATATTAAGACCGTTCAGAGCGTACATTCCACGAAAGCTCTTGGTAAGGCCTCTTATTTCAATAGCATTCATTGTTTTTCTCCTTTTTCGGGTTTTACAAATAAATATTATCAAAGCAATGTTGTTTTACTGCTAGAGAAATGTAAGAGTTTTGTAAAAAAAGAGCCACTCCCTAAGGAGTGACCCTGTTATAATTGATTATTCGCCGAGAAGCTCCTCGGAAAGACGCATTATCTCGTCACCGTATTTTTGTCTGCCCGCCTCAAAGAGCTTTTTGTACACAGGATAGGCGAGAGCCATTGGAATTGCTCCGACGACTGCAAGGATAATTCCGACAGTGAGCATATTAAGCTCAAGCACGAGTGCCATGCCACCGCCGAAAATAAGCAATCCTCCAACGCCAAATGCCAGTGATACAGCTGTAGCTTTGCCAACGACGGCAGAATGAAGTGAGCGAAGTCGTTCCACCTTGCTTTCGGACGGAAGCTCCTTCTTGTACTGACGTCTGATGCTCTCTATTTCCCTGCGTTCCGACTCGGTGGGAGCAGAATATGTGTAGGTAAACTTTTCATTATTTTCCATCTTTATTCTTAATTTCCTTTACTATTTTACTTCCTCTGATAATCATAGCTATGCTGAGCGTCAGAGAGAAAAGGCTGACCGCCGAGCCGGTAAGTGTATTAAACAGCGATATATCGGTTAATCCATCGCCAAACGTGTGGAGAAGTGCGGTCTGAAGTGCCAATATTGAAACCGCCGCGTCAACCATATTAATCTCCATAATTGCCTGCAGAGTCAGATCCGCCTGATGCCTTGCCTTAACTGCGTTAATAACTCCGGCAATGATTTTATAAAAGGCATAAGCGGCAAAGGCATAAATAAGCCAATCCTTATACTCAAAGCCACGATCATCGAATATCATCTGTGCTATAGCAGAGGAAAGTGCTGCGTTAAGTATAAGCAGAAGAATGCCGCAGCGTGTATATTTTTTAGCACGAATGAGCGATTCGCTCTCAAAATCCCTCTTGCCTCGGTGATAGATAAGCAAACCCGATCGCATAAGGGCAAGGAATATATAGTAGGCGGCAAGTGCACCGAACCATATTGACCTTTCACTGATGCCAAGATAGGCGTTGAATACCGAGTTTACAATAGTGATAAGAAAGGTAACTGACGAGGTCAAAATGGTGCGGAAGCCCCAATCCTTAATCAACTTCCTGGTAAATTCATGGGACACGAGGTAATGAGTCAAGCGTTTCTTCAGTATTGGTACACCGAAAATGATAACCAGCACCACGTAAGCGAAGCCAAACGCTGATAAAGCAAATGAGCAGTAAGCAAGTGGCTCAAGAGCACTGCCCTCATAATCGCTGGTAAGGACTATGATTGTCGTAAATGCAATAACGATTATGAGAAGCAACGAAACAAGCGAGGATATAGGTCCGGGCCTTGTTATTTTAAGTATGAAAGCTTTGAATTTTTTCATTTCCCTACCCCTTTTCAATAGTCACGGTAAAGGTAGAGCCTTTATCAAGCTCGCTGGTGACCGAGATCTCGCCGCCAAGGATATCTATAACCTTTTTGACCAAGGCAAGACCAAGGCCGTTTCCCTCGTCCGAATGGGAGGTGTCACCCTGATAAAACTTCTCAAATATCCTCATTCCTACCTCTCGGGACATGCCACAGCCCGTATCGGAAACGCTTACGATAGCATGCTCTCCGCTTTCCTTAAGAATGACAGAAATACTGCCACCGTTCTCGGTGAACTTAACTGCATTAGAGATAAGATTGGAAAATACGATTTCAAGCAGCGATTCCGAGGAATTTACAAAAACGTCACTAAGATCGCAGTCAAGGTTAATGTTTTTTTCCTCAATTCTACCTTCAAAGGTCAGAATGCACTCAGCAAGAGAGTCGGAAAGGTTAAATCTTGTGATCTCAGGCTTAATCTCCTGATTTTGCAGCTTATTCAGCCTTAAAATATCAGTAACCATACCTGAAAGACGGCTTGAAGCCGAGGAAAGAGTTGCTGCATATTTTACGCGAGTTTCGTAGTCAAGATCTGGGTTAGAGAGTGCGTTTGCGTAATTGCTGATAATAGCAAGAGGAGTCTTCATCTCGTGAGAAACGTTAGAGATAAAGTCGTTTTTCAGCATCTCGCTTTTACCCAGCTCGGCGGCAAGAATATTAAGATTCTCTGCAATTACATCAAATTCGGTGTACCTGTCGTGGGTATGCTCTATCTCAATTCTTGTGTCAAATTTTCCCTCCGCAATTCTTTCGGTGGCATCAAGAATTTTTGACACCGGTTTATCCACCATTATTTTTCGCCTGATGAAATCGAAAAGCGAAACGGCTGTTGAAAGAATAAAAATAAGCAGTAAAATAAGAACAGCGATCAATACCACGTTATCCGTCCGCTGACAAATATAATCGTAAACCAGTATTGCGATCTGCATCAAAAGTGCGACAAGAACGAAGAACGAAATCGCACCAAACAGGGTAAATTTGCTTTTTTTGTAACCTTTTATTGTCATTTTAACACCAATTTATATCCTAAACCGTGTACAGTCTGTATTTCAAAGCTGTCAGATTTTGAAGTTTTTTCACGAAGCTTTACCATATAAACGTCAACCGTTCTGGATGTTGCAGAGGAATCAAAGTCCCAGAATTCCTCCATTAAAGCAGATCTGGTAAACGTCTTTTTCGGATAAGAAAGAAGTTTAAAGAGAATATCGAATTCACGAACGGTAAGGTTGATTTCCTCATCGTCGATATATGCACATCGCTCCTCTTTATTCATACGGAAATTACCTATAGCGATTTCCTTCTGAGCCTCAATCTTTGCCCTTCTGAGAATGGCTCCGATCTTCATTAGTAGAATATCCATATCAAAGGGCTTTACGATGTAGTCATCAATGCCAATACTATACCCAAATATTTTCGAGGGCTTATCATCCCTTGCGGTCATGAAAATAATCGGAATTTCCTTATTTATTGCACGGATGCATTTAGCCAGCTCAAAGCCGTCCATTTTAGGCATCATAATATCCGTAAGTATCATATCGTAGCTGACGTCCTCGGTTTTTGCAAGAGCATCAGTACCATTAAAGGCTGAAATAACCTCGTATCCACCATCCATAAGGCTGCGGGTAAGTATTCTGTTAAGATCTAAATCGTCCTCAACAACGAGTATTTTTGCCATTTTCAGATCCCCCTTATATGCATAGCTATTCAATTTACACCTATATTTTAACATATTCCGGTTTGTATTTGGTTATAAGTTTATGAACAAATTGTAAACTAGAGAAGGATTTTTTATTAAGTCAACCGAAAATGGCATATTTTAGACACATTGAGTTTGATATTCCTTTTTAATAAATATTGAAGCTTGCTCTTTTTTCTTCTATAAAACACAATTAAAGAAAAAGCACCCGTCTTTTAACGGGTGCTTTTATTTATAAGGATCAGCTGATTATTACTTGTCTGCCTCAGACTTGTTCTCAAGAACAGTAAGTCTTACGATAGCAGTCTCAGCACCGTCGCCACGACGGGGACCCATCTTGTAAACCTGGGTGTAACCACCGTTTACATTCTGATAAGCGGGTGCAATAACGCTGAAGAGCTTCTTTGCTACGTCTTCCTTGGTGATGTAAGCAAGTGCTGCACGATATGCTGCGAGGTCGCCCTTCTTACCGAGGGTGATCATCTCATCAGCCTTTGCGGAAACTTCCTGTGCTCTGGTGTAGGTAGTTTCGATCTTGCCGGTTTCAAGGAGAAGAGTAACCATGCCGCGAAGCATAGCCTTACGCTGTGCAGTAGTTCTGCCAAGCTTTCTCATTTTTATATCCTCCTAAAATGAATCTTATTCTTCGTCCTTCTTCAGGGTGAGTCCTAAAGAAGCGAGCTTCTGGATAACCTCCTCGAGAGACTTACGGCCAAGGTTACGAACCTTGATCATATCCTCTTCGGTGCGGTTAATCAAATCCTCGACGGTGTCGATGCCTGCACGCTTCAAGCAGTTGAAGCTACGAACAGACAGATCAAGTTCCTCAATGGTCATCTCGAGTACCTTATCTCTCTGTACTTCGGGTCTCTCTACCATGATATCGTCTGCGTGCTTAGCGACGTCGGACATATCAATGAAGAGCCTGAGGTGCTCGTTGAGAACCTTGGCGGCGAGGGATACCGCTTCCTTTGCTTCGATGGTTCCGTTAGTAAGAACCTTCATCGTAAGCTTATCATAGTCGGTGACATTTCCTACACGGGTATTCTCTACGTTATACTCAACCTTGTAAACAGGGGTGAATATAGAGTCAACGAAAATAAGACCGATAGGAGCACCAAGATTAGCTCCGACTGTTGCGAGGTAGTTCTGCTTATTTACGTCAGAGGGAACGTAACCACGACCTTCATCGAAGGTGATCTCCATATAGAAGCGTGCGTTCTCGCTAACGGTGCAGATGTGATGCTCGGGGTTGTAAATTACGAGGTCAGCATCGGGGGTGATGTCGCCTGCAGTAACGTTACAGGGGCCGGTAACATCGATAACCACGGTCTTGGGCTCGCTGCATTCAAGCTTAGCAACAATACCCTTAACATTAAGCACGATCTCAGGAACGTCTTCCTTTACGCCGTTGCAGGCGGAAATCTCGTGAAGAACACCGTCAATCTTAATGCTGGTTGCCGCATAACCGGGGAGCGTGGAGAGGAGTACTCTGCGAAGAGAATTTCCGAGAGTGATACCGTAGCCTCTTACGAGGGGCTCTGCCACGAAAATTGCTTCATTGCCGCTTTCACTCACAGAGTGAGCGGTAATATTAAACTTCTCTATTGCGTTCATCATTTCAGTTTACCTCCTATTTTACTTATGTTTCTCTTACGAGATGTTGTGAATATGATAGCCATAAGGCCATCAGATACTGTGCGAAGAATATGGGCCGTGTGGCTTGACATATTCTTACGCTCGGTATCGGAGGGATTACTTGGAATAGAGCTCGACGATAAGCTGCTCTTCGAATTCGAAGTCGATATCGTCTCTTGCGGGAAGAGTTGCAACCTTAGCTACTGCATTCTGAGCATCAAGCTCAAGCCACTTAGGAGTGGATACGGTAGCAAGACCCTCTACGAGTGCCTTGATCTTTGCACTTTCCTTGCTGGTTTCCTTAACGGCGATTACGTCACCTGCCTTAACAAGGAGAGAGGGGATGGTTACCTTCTTGCCGTTAAGAGTGAAGTGAGCGTGAAGTACGAGCTGACGAGCTTCCTTTCTGGATGCTGCCATACCCATTCTGTATACTACGTTGTCAAGACGTCTTTCAAGAAGGATGAGAAGGTTCTGACCGGTGATGCCGTCCATCTTCTCAGCCATTTCGTAATAGTGCTTGAACTGACCCTCAAGTACGCCGTAGTAACGTCTTGCCTTCTGCTTCTCACGAAGCTGCTTGCCGTATTCTCCGACCTTCTTACGAGCTGCACCATGCTGACCGGGAGCAGTGCTTCTGTGATCGAAAGCACACTTTCCGTTGGTACAACGCTCACCCTTCAGGTAGAGCTTGCAGCCTTCACGGCGGCACATTTTACAGTTAGGACCTGTATATCTAGCCATTTTTCATTTACCTCCCTTAAGATTAAACGCGTCTGCGTTTAGGAGGACGACAACCATTGTGAGGAATGGGAGTTACGTCCTTGATCATAGTGATTTCGAGACCTGCGGTTGCAAGTGCACGGATAGCGGACTCTCTACCTGCTCCGGGACCTCTTACGAGAACCTCAACAGTCTTCATGCCGTTATCAACAGCGATCTTTGCTGCATGCTCAGCCGCAGTCTGTGCTGCGTAGGGGGTAGACTTCTTAGAGCCCTTAAAGCCCATCTCGCCTGCAGTACCCCAAGAGATAGCATTACCCTGAGTATCGGTAATAGTTACGATTGTATTGTTGAAAGTAGAACGGATGTGAGCGATGCCCTTTTCGACGTTCTTACGCTCACGACGCTTTTTAACAACCTTTTTTACTGCTGCCATTTTTCGTTACCTTTCTTACTTCTTCTTGTTAGCGATGGTCTTTGCGGGACCTTTTCTAGTTCTTGCATTAGTCTTAGTACGCTGACCTCTTACAGGGAGACCCTTTCTGTGTCTGGTACCGCGATAGCAATTAATTTCTACGAGACTCTTGATGTTAAGAGCTACTTCACGACGGAGGTCACCCTCTACGTTGTAGTTAGCTTCGATTTCATCACGAAGAGCCGCGATCTCACCCTCGGTAAGATCCTTTGCACGAGTGTCAGGATTAATGCCAGTCTTAGCAAGGATATCCTGAGAGCTCTTGAGACCAATACCGTAGATGTAGGTAAGCGCGATTTCTACACGCTTGTTATTGGGAATATCAACACCAGCTATACGAGCCATTTCGATATATACTCCTTTTTAAATTTAATGTCGTCCGAATTGCGTAATCTTTAAGAATTAACCCTGACGCTGCTTGTGCTTGGGATTCTCGCAGATAACCATTATTTTGCCGTGTCTTTTAATGATCTTGCACTTTTCGCATATTTTTTTGACGGAAGGCTTAACTTTCATTTTTAATACCTTTCCTTTCGGATGTTATTACTTCTTTCTCCAGGTGATACGACCCTTTGAGATATCATAAGGCGAAACCTCAACGGTTACGGTATCTCCCACGAGAATCTTGATATAATTCATTCTGAGCTTGCCCGAAATTGTTGCG
>JAZSEC010000009.1:0-48732 GCA_045531485.1 Eubacteriales bacterium
TAGAGCGCATGACTGTTAATCATGATGTCACTGGTTCGAGCCCAGTTCGGGGAGCCATAAAGAAAACACCGCTAAAATGCGGTGTTTTTTCTTTATGCTTCTGAATTGGTTGGTCTTTGGGCTCGAACGTACAGTGACACCGGCTTAACACTCATTGTTCGCTACGCGAACTGACTGTGAAAGGGCGGCTCGGGGCAATATTTGTACAGATTACACTTGCTGTACTAATTGAACGTTCCATCTCCTCGCTACGCCCAATACCGCAAGCGGTATGCATGAGTAACTGGTTCGAGCCCAGTTCGGGGAGCCATAAAGAAAGCACCGCTAAAATGCGGTGTTTTTTTATGCTTCTGAATTGAGCTTGAGGTTTAGCGACATCATGGTGCTTTGCTCAAATATTTTGAAAAATGTGTTATAATGGTATACTTATAAAATATGACATATTGCTTTTTGACTTTAAACATGATATAATTAACTGAAAGCTTTAGCGGAGGTTTAAATATGGGATGTTGGGGAATGGGAATTGTACAAAGCGATGAATTTTGCGAAGTGTATGAGAAATTTATGCAGAAATACAACAAAGGCGAATCTGTCTCTCAAATTTCTAAAGAAATCATATCAGAATACACTAATGAATTCGATGAAAATGATGAAATATTACATGACGTTTACTTTGCTATCGCAAAGGCAGAATGGATGTGCTGCGAGCAATCTGAATATATTCTTTCTCGTGTAATTGAAATTATAGAAAGCGGTTCAAATATTGCCTTTTATAGAGAACTGGGTGCGAGTGAAAAGAATCTTAAACTAAGGCAAAAGAATTTAGATGCCTTTTCCGAATTACTTAAAACACCAAGGAGCAAGCCAAGGCAGAGAAGAATAGATCCTCTTGACAGGGTCAAGGAATTACCTGAGGTAAATATAGGAGAGTGTTATCGGTATAAGTTTGACAAAGGTTATCGTATTTTGATTATTCTTGATCGCAAGAGGGTTGATGGATTTTTAGAAACGGTTTACTGTGCAATACTTGAAAAGACCTTTTCTTTAGAAGAAACCAAAACTGTTGATCATCTGAACGAAAGAATCGGGTCATTGGCATGTTACGTCGGAGCGGATTTCCCAGGACAGTCCACAATTAATAGAGTTGCAACAATAACAGTGCCCAATGATTTGCAAACTAAACTTATTGGTGTCGATGGTATAGTGCTGGGATCAAAAAAGAATTTCAAATCCGAGTTTAGACATAGCCCTAAATGTACGATATCAGAACTGTTCAAGCTTGATTCTCAGCCAAATGCTATTGTATATACTAAATATGGTTCGAGGAGAAATTAGTTTTTATATGAAAATTCGAAAGACATTAACCAATATTAAAAAAATAGAACGCGTTAAGGTAACTGTAATTTTCGTTGTTTTAGAAGTTATTATTATAGGTTTATTTACTTTCGGCATGATAAAAACCGTTCCTGTTAAAGCCGAAAATGTGTCTGTTTCGGAGGGAAAAATAGAAAACTATAGGTTTATTGCACGTCCTGCACGAAGAGGATGGAACTATACATTAAATTGCGAAATGCATGGCGAAGAATACAAGATCTTTGTTTCATCAAATAAAAAGGAGCATATCGAAGGACTATTGCAGGCTCACTCTGTTGCGGAAATAGGCTCCGTAAAGGGAGAGGTTGTATTTTATTCTATTGATGGGATAGAGCTTTATTCTATAAATGAATTTAATAGCGGTCAAAAATCGGAGCGAATACTTGCTATTGTGCTTTTTAGTATTGTCGAGATTGTTTCTATCCCTTTATTTACACTATATATTATTTATCATAGAACGTCAAAGGATCCAATAATTAAAAAGAAAAAGGCGAGGTAACTCGCCTTTTTATATATGTTCTTTAATTGCCTCTTCAACAATCTCTCCGATTATCCTCATTCCATCCTCGTCGGGATGAAGGCCGTCGATCGTGTTCATATAGTAAAAATCGTTGTTCAATCGACTATTATAAAGATCGGCAATGAAAAAGTTTTCACCGGCTTCTTTTACTGCTTTTTCGATTGCCTGGTTATATAGCTCTGCACGCTTCTTCAGGAAAATATCTCTGTCAGGCATATTAACGCAGCATACCTTTGCGTAAGGAAAGTCTTCCTTAATTATTATAATAGCACGAGCGTAGTCCTCCGCGAATACATCAACATGAATTCCACGTCCGAGATCGTTCATTCCCATAAACAGTATGATAATATCAGGCTTCTCTCCAGAGTCACGTGAAAGGTGTTTGGCACGGTTTACGCCTGCGGATTCATCATTTTTGCCGCTTAGATTGCCTCCGGACCAGGAATTGTTTACACAAAGAGCAAGGCCGAGATTATTTATTATACGCATCCAATAGGTTTTATTAAGAGGAAAAGGCTCTTTGTAATAGTATGGATTAATAAAAAGCGTAGAGTTTGCAGCGGCATCATTAGATATGCCTTGATATGTAGAAATACTGTCGCCAAGAATTGAGATAAACTTGTTTGACATATCATAAATGCTCCTTTCGTTTAGTCTTCCTCTTTATTATACTTCTTTCGCCTGCCTCAGTCAAGTGTTTTTTAGGGATGTATCCGTTGGGGTGAATTGATTGTAAAAAGGAGTTATTGACAATGTGAAACTCTGAGAGTATAATTAAGAAAAAGAAACGTTTCAATTAGATTGTATCAAAAGGAGAAAATATATGAAAATAGGAAATAAAATAAGGCAGATGAGAATCAAAGCCGGACTCACCCAGGAACAGCTGGCATCCAAGCTTGGAGTCAGCGGTCAATCTGTATCTAAGTGGGAGAACGAAATTACTATGCCTGACATCTCGCTTTTACCTGATATTGCGGAGGCGTTTGGTATTAGTATAGACGAGCTTTTTGATCTTACTGTGGAGCAAAAAATGAAGCGTATTGAAAACAGAATTGAAATTGAAGAGGAATTTTCTGATCAAGCATTCAAGGATTACGAGTCATTTTTAAAAGAGCAGCTATCGGTAAATGAAAACAGACGCGAGGCTCTTTCTTTGCTTGCAAGTCTTTATCACCACCGTATGGAAGCGGATAGTCGAAGAGTGAGTAAATACGGCAGGGAATCCATACTGTTGGATCCCGCGAAGAAGGATTGCCAATGGCTGCTTGATAAGGCGGAGGGGCATGCAATATGGGATTGGAACGTTGCTAATCATTCGAGTGCGATAGACTTTTATAAAGAGGTTGTAGCCGCGGATAAAATTGAACCTAAATCCTCTATGCCTTACTACTATCTTATTGATAATCTTCTTGCAGATAACCGTGCGGATGAAGCAGAGCATTACCATAGTATTTTTGCAACCCTTCCATCAGCAAATCCGGTTTTGGTCGATGTTTACAAGGCCTATATCGCACTAGCAAGATTTGATGTAGGTGCGGCCGATCGAATTATAGATTCTTGTATAGAAGAGCACCCGGAGGATTTCGGTTATTTATTTGAAGCAGCACAGTATTACGCCAGAAGATGTGAATACCAAAAGGCTCTTCAGCTTTATGAAAGGTCTTGGGTATGTGAGAACGCACCTAGGTATTACGACACGCTGCAGGGAATAGCTACTATATATAAGATTCTTGGCAATAAGGAGAAGGCGGCCGAAGCCTATGATAGAATTCTGGAGTGCCTGGTAAAAGAGTGGGGATACACGAAGGATGACAAGCCGTATATTGAAACAGAACGTGAAAAGGCAATGCTTTTAAAATAATCTACAAAAGGCGAGATTTCTCGCCTTTTTGTATTGACAAACTCGTGTTCGCATGTTATAATAAGGTAACGAACTCCTGTTCGCCCCCACGAAATTTTAAGGAGATTAATTATGAGACCTAAGAATGATGAGAGAAAAATGGAGGTTTATCGCTTCGTGACCGAGTTTATGAAGGAGCGTGGCGTTTGCCCCACCACCCAGGAGATTGGTGACCATCTTGGTATGGCTAAATCTACCGTTTCCAAGTATATGAATCGCCTTAGCGATGACGGCCTTATCGAAAAGTACGGCAGATATCAGACAGTAATTGCCGATTCGCCCGTTTTGCCGTCCGATTACGTTATGATGCCTGTAGTTGGCTCTATTGCCTGCGGTCAGCCTGTTCTAGCAATAGAGGATGTTGAGGAATATATTCCTATTAACGTTGGTTTGCTTGGATACGGCGAATACTTCGGTCTTATCGCTCGAGGTGATTCAATGATAGATGCAGGAATCAATGATGGAGATACCGTATACGTAAGGAAGCAAAGCACTGCCATTGATGGAGAGATTGTCGTTGCAATGGTTGAGGATGAATACTCCGATGGCTGGAGTGCGACTCTTAAGAGATTTTACCGTGATATGAAAAACGGCAGATATATTCTACATCCAGAGAACTCATGCCTGGAGGATATAATCGTCGACAAGGTTCACGTGGTTGGCGTTGCTGTTCGAGTGCTTAAAAATCTTGAAAGCACAAAGAGAAGATACTACTAAATCATCTACATCTTATAAGGAGAAAAGCTTATGAAAAGGTTTTTGATCCTAATACTTATTCTTGCAGCCTGTTTGCTTGTCACGGGATGCGATATTCTTTTCGAAATAGCGTTCGGTCATGACTGTGCCTTTACAGAATGGCAGACGGTAAAAGAAGCCAGCTGTCTTGAAGATGGCATGGAGGAGAGATACTGTGTTATCTGCTATGAAGACGAAAGCAGAAGAATTGATAAGCTTGATCATATTACCGTTGATCACGAGGGGGTGGCTCCTACCTGCACTGAGAAGGGAAGCACTCCGGGTCAGTATTGCTCCTTGTGTATGCATATCTTGTCGGGAATCAAGGATATCGAACCACTTGGACATAACGAGGTGATTGATCCTGCAGTTCCGCTTACCGAGGATGCTCCGGGAAGAACGGAGGGCAAGCATTGCTCGACCTGCGGTGAGATCTTTGTAAAGCAGATGTCTATATTCTGGGGCAATTATTCTCAGCCCGAGAGATACCACGGCGACTATGCATATAAGTCACTTTTGAAGCTTGAGAATGGCGAAAATCTTGCAGCATTTTATGAAGAAATAGACTCTGCATCTTATGATTTTCATGCATCTCTTTCCGATGCACAAATTAAGAAAAACGGATTAACCAATATTTATTACGCGGCAGAAATATATTTCTCCGACAATGAAATGTCCGCCACAGATGCTGTAACCGTGTGGTGTGCGTATATGAAGGACCATCCACTTTACTATTGGATGTCAGCCAGCATAACCTATACCGATGAATACATTACGCTTGCTGTTGATGAGGAATATATAGATGGCGAAGTCCGTGAGATGATCAACGCCGAGGTTTATAAGACTGTTGAGGAATACGTTCTTTCCTTGGATGGCGAGGGCGATCCTTACGGTATTTCATTGGCCTTTCACGATCGTATAATCACCAATGCCAACTATGCTTATGAGGATGATGGCGTAACTCCTTCTTATCAGAATCCTGCACATAATATATTGGGCGTTCTTCTTGATGGGGAGGGGGTTTGCGAGTCTTATGCCAAGGCCTTTCAGCTTTTGCTAAATTACTGTGACGTTGATAATATTTACGTTACCGGTTATTCGGGTGAGGCACACGCCTGGAATCTTGTTCAGCTCGATGACGGCAGGTGGTATTGGTATGATCTCACCTGGGATGATCAGCCTGAGTGGATGCTTGGCGTAAGGCACAATTATTTTTGTGTTACTGATGATACTCTTGTAAATTGGAGTGACGGCAGCACGGATAGGGATACGAGGTTTGTCGAGGATCATATACCGGATGCCGATGGAGGTGAAGGGGCTTATTACAGCTATGAGCTACCAGAAAGAGCCGATTCTCCCTATGAGTCTGATAGGTTGATGCTTCGAGATGAAATAATAGAAGTTGACGGACTTAGTTATGTGCTTATAGGCTTTAAAAGTCTTTCGCTTATCGCCATTGAAAGGGAAGGCGAGGTCACTATACCAGACGAGATCATCTATATGGGCGATAGCTACCAGGTTGCCTGTATAGGTAAATATGATGCTGAAAATCACATTCTTCATGCCGGATCAATAATAGAATATGATCACGAAAAGAAAGAGCATCTTGATGTTACATTTATTAACATACCTGCAAGTATCGAGTTTATATGGGACTTTTCATTCGATAATTGTAACACTATAAGATCATTCAACGTCAGCTTAGATAATGAGAAATTCGCCTCCCGTAACGGAGTATTATTTACAAAGAATCTTTATACGTTGATAAAGTTTCCCTTAGCACATAATCTTGAAAGCTATACAGTTCCCTCGAATACCGTTGAAATAGCATTTGGTGCTTTTGGCGACGGAGGAAATGTCTTTTGCCCCGAGAATCTTACGACGCTCACAATTCCTTCGAACGTCCAGGTAATTGGTGCGGGAAATGGTGGAAAGGGCTTCCGTGATGCAACACCCGAAGATCCTTCTGACGTTATTAAGCTTTCGGGATATGTTTCAAGACTATATTCTATGTTTGGCTCCGGTCTTATGCTAGAATAAAAAAAGCAGATTGCCACATGGCAATCTGCTTTTTTGTTAAAAAGGATCATAGATTTATCCAGAATCTTTTAAGATTTACCTTTTCGTTTTCCTCGTAAAACGTGGATTCATAAATGCCCCCGCAGGAGAGTATAGTTTTTTCGCTGGCTATGTTTGTGTCAAAGCAGGTAATCAGTATACTTTTAAGTCCAAGCTCGCGACATAAGGGAAGAGCTTGGCTCAGCATCTCCTTTCCATAGCCCTTCCTTCTTTCGCTGGGCCTGACCGAATATCCGATATGTCCACCGTATTTTGATAGATAGTCGTTGAAATAATGCCTTATCTGCAGCATTCCTAACAAGCGATTATCCGACTCTCTGATGAATAAAAACTGGGTAGCAGGAACGCGTCCTACCTCCATAGTTTCTTCGTTTTCACAGTTAAAGCACCAGGTAACGTATTCATACGGGTCCTCGATTCTTCTGAGTGCTCCGCATCCATCCATAGAGTCGCCGGCGTCAATAAACTCCTGCCTATATTCACCGATCTTCTCGGCGTATTCCATTGATATTTTCTTTAAAATCGCGTTCTGCCTCATAATAACCCCCTAAAACATCATTTTCCAGCCTGCAATCATTAATATGGTTGGAATAATCAACACCGGAATAATAATAAACATAAGACTTTGAATTGTAATTGTAATTCCACCGATAACGAATAGGCAACAGCAAATTGCCAATACCAGTCCGATGCAAAAAACAAATACGCCTGATATGGTCACGAAAAAGGATTTTTCTTTAGGCTTTTCTGTTTCTTTATTAGTTGTGGAAGTTGTATCCTTGATAGCTTGATCAGACTTATCTGCGTCAGCACCGCTTCCCAGTGCAAGATATTCTACGCTTACGTCGAATATTTTAGAAAGCTCAATTAGATTGTATGTATCCGGGGCGGTGAGGTCATTTTCCCATTTTGAAACTGCCTGCCTTGACACGCCGATCTTTTCTGCTATATCCTCTTGAGATAGTCCCTTTTTCTTTCGACAATTTGAAATTCTCTTGCCAATGGTCATATAATATACCTCCGTAAAAGTCGTGTTCGGTTTCTTTTACATTTATTCTAGCACAGATATAAATAAAAAGCCACCAACCGACCGCAACAATAGGTTGCGAAAAGCGAAGAAAATAAGAATTCAGATTCTTTTTACCAATTCCTTGCAAATCTGAATCATATTATAGCGGATGCTACCTCTATCACGCCAAAGCCTTGAATCCCACGTGCTACCCGAAACATCGTCGCCTCCGTAAATCAAGGCTCCGTATTTTATTCCGCGGAACTTTGCTACCGCAATACATCCCGCCTGCTCCATCTCAACTATTTTTGCACCCTCATCCTTGCGAAGGGCGATTTTATCCCTGGTTTCTCGGTAGAAAGCATCGGTTGTCCACACAATTCCGGTGGTATAGGGAACACCTAGCTCGGCAAGATAGTTGCATACAGTCTTACGTACGTCCTTTTGCGAGTAGATAATTCTGGATGGCTCAACGTAGTGATAAGAAAAGCCCTCGTCGCGAATTGCTCCCTCTACGACAAGCAACTCACCGACGCTGATATTTTTATCAAGCACACCGCCACCACCGCAGAACATGACTTTATTAATACCGCAGCCGGTAAGCTCGTCAAGATATCCACCGGTTGCCGCACAACCGACTATTCCGTGCATAAGGAGAACGTCATCGTCTTTAAACTTATAGATAACCAGATCGTTTTCGCCTTTAATTACGGTGTGTACAGCTATCTTGTCCTCCTCAATCAGTGCGTTTATTGCATCCTTAAAGAAGCTGATTATCAGCTTGTCGCCAAGGATTCCGTATGCTTCTCCAACCATTCTGGGCTCTATTAAAGCTTCTTTTGCATCATCATATTCAAGAATGGGGAATTCATTTTTTCTAATCATTATATTTCCTCGCTTAATAGGATAAAAATTCGTCTACCGAAATAAATCGCCAATTGTCGAAGCAGGCCGGTTTCTCGGCAAACAGGGAGTCATACTCGTTTACCAGCGATTTGACTCGGTAATTTTTGCATTTTACCGTAATTATTCCTTCGGAAGCTTCAATTCGACAATCGAGCTTTCGCTTCATAAAGCTTAGAGTATTGCTAAGCCTATCAGAAATGATCTCCTCGGCATCAGAGGATCTGTCTTTAGCGATAATCGCTTCAAGATCGGGCTTAACCTCCAAAAGACGACTCCAGAACTCTTTATAGCCGGATCTGTCCTGAGCTGTAACACAGTAATGCGGATCGGTGCCGTTAGTGATAGCTGTTATCATCGGATCAAGATACTCTCTGTAGAAACGGTTAAGTCCTTCTGCCAGCTTCCATGCCTCATCCCCCTCGCCAAGAACGGCAAACAACACAGCCTTTACGTAGCTACGCTGGGAATTTTCGGAGGGATCATATTGCTCGGAAAGCTTCAAAAAGGCCTCGCTATCATTATACTGATGCATAAACATATATAGCGTTGCAATATCGTAGATAATCTTGCTTACGGTTGATTTTTCGTCATCGCTTAAAGGCTTTCCGTCGTAGAACTCAAGTGCTTTTTTGTAATAATAAATTGCCATACTGCATTCGGAATCTCTTTGGGCAAATTTTGCCGTTCTGTAGTAGGGATGGAAGGCAAAGGGGAAGGTAAGTGTAACGGGACAGCATCTCAGCCTTTCATAATACTCGCACATTTCTTTCTCTTGACTGAGCAATTCATAATTCAGCCCCTTGAAATAGGTCACTACGGCCTCGTCAAAATCGTTTATACATATATTTTCCAGAATGTCAAGCTTAGGCATAGCGGCGGAAAAATTACGACCGCAAATATTGATGAGTGCGGCAGTAAGATGGATTTGTGCCTCGGGATTATCAGCGAATGCGGCGGAGAATGTCTTACCAAACATTTTAGTATGCTCTCTTCGCCATTTTTTATAGTTCTTATCGTTAAGAGCATATTGAATTAATAAACTGTCAAAATCGTTATTTTCGTGCATAAGCGTCTATCTCCTATACTCACTTAAAGCATCGTTAATGAAAGCATCCTTACGGATAATAATTAGAATTAATGCTGGAGAAAATCTAGTTTTATTAATTATATACTAAAAAAACCTAAAAATCAAGTCCCAATATTTGAACGCCTTTGCTTATATATTCAGCGGATAATTCGGGGCAGAACGCCGTTTGATTAAATGGATATGTCTTTTTAGATCAGATGTTCTATAAAAGCAAGCAATCCTTCATACTTTTTCAAAAATTCCCTTGCAAAAATTGCTCAAATATGGTACAATAATATGAAATATTATTGAAATTTGAAAGGAGGCCGATTATAGATGGTAAACGGATATATGATCCAAAGCGATAATATGTCAGTGAAATATTTTGTTGGCGAACCCCCGACAGATCCTGTTTCGGGTGATCACTGCCACGATAAATACGAAATAACCTACCACGTTTCAGCCTCCGGAAGGTATATAGTCGAGGGCTGTGAGCATAATGTTTCACACGGCTGTCTTTCATTGATTTATCCTATGCTATTTCATAAGGTGATCCTCGATACCGAGCGGGATTTAGAGGGATATACGGTCTACTTCAGCAGAAACGCATTACCTGAAGGGGTCGCGGCCTTGCTCGACAATCTCTGTGCTGATAACAACCACGGTCTTTTCTACTCGCAGACAACGTTATCGGATACGTTAGTTTCGGTTTTTGATCGATTTGAGGAGGCTGAGTGTCTTAGCAATAATGAACGTTTTTTATATATGCAAGCACTGATCTCCGAGCTTATTATTCTTCTATCTACGACAGATAGAGAAACGGTGACCGTAAATGAGGATGAGCTTGGTGCCAGGGTAACGAGATACCTTAATTCTAATTTCAGAAAGAACATCAGCCTTGATAAGCTTGCACGCAGGTTCTTTGTCAGCAAATATTATCTTTGCCGTGCCTTTAAGAGCTACAGTGGCATTTCGATTCATGCATATATAAATCAAAAGCGAATCATTTATGCCAAGGGACTTATTGAGCTTGGCATGACTGCCTCAGGGGCTGCTGAAAGGGTTGGATACGGTGACTACTCTGCATTTTACAGAGCCTACGTTAAAATAGTCGGCAATTCTCCAACAGCAAACTAAAATATTTGGAAAGGAGTAGGGAATGAAGTACCGTTTACTTAACGGAATTAATTCTCCGTCAGATCTGAAAAAACTGAATAAAGAAGATATTCCCGCTCTTTCATCGGAAATAAGAGAGTTTCTTATTGAAAATGCTAAAATCAGAGGCGGTCATCTTGCCTCTAATCTTGGTGTCGTGGAGCTTACACTTGCACTTCACACGGTCTTTGATTCTCCTAAGGATCATATTGTTTTTGACGTTGGACATCAGTCCTACGTTCATAAGCTGATAACCGGACGAAGAGAGCTTTTTGATACACTTCGTACGCCCGGAGGACTTTCAGGATTTACCTCCATGCGTGAGAGCGAGCACGATGCATTTGGTGCAGGACATTCCTCAACCTCTATTTCTGCAGCCCTCGGTCTTGCAAGATCCGACTGCCTCGCGGGGCGTGAATGTCATACCGTATGTGTGGCAGGTGACGGTGCGTTTACCGGTGGAATGGTTCACGAGGCACTTAATAACTGTCCCAAAAAGTTACCGCTCATTATTATTCTTAATGAAAACGGTATGTCTATCTCCTCCACAAAGGGAGCCTTCGCTTCCTACGTATCCCATGTTCGTGTGTCACCGGGATATGCAAGGTTTAAGATTAATACCAAGAATTTTCTTCACAAGCTTCCCCTTATCGGCAAGCCTATTCGCTTTGTTCTTAAATGTATCAAGCGTGCTATCAAAAAAATAGTTTATAAGCCTAATTATTTTGAAGAGCTTGGACTCTATTATATCGGTCCGGTTGACGGACATGATTATAACGCAGTTTGTAAGGCCCTGAATCTTGCAAAGCAATCGGGTAAAACCTGTATAGTACACGTTAAGACGGTGAAGGGGAAGGGCTTTGAGCCTGCTGAAGCCTCGCCTGACGACTATCACAGTATGACGAGCAACCCGTCCGATAGGAGCTTCAGTGCCGTGTTTGCCGATGAGCTTTGTGCTATGGCGGAGAAGAATGATAAAATAGTCGGTGTTACTGCCGCTATGGGGATTGGAACCGGTCTTGAGAGATTTGGAGATACCTATCCCGACCGATTCTTTGACGTTGGAATTGCAGAGGCACATGCATTGACCTTTGCTGCAGGACTTGCTGCCGGAGGACATCTGCCCTTCGTTGCTCTTTATTCTACCTTCCTCCAGAGGGGATACGACAGTCTTCTTCATGACGTGGCGTTGCAAAATCTACAGGTTAAGCTTATGATTGATCGTGCAGGTCTTGCGGTAGGGGACGGAGTTACGCATCACGGTATCTTCGACGTATCATTTATTTCGCATATTCCTGGGATGACGCTTCTCGCTCCTGCATCTTTTGAGTCGCTTCGAGATATGATTCATTTCGCTGAGGAATGTAAGACTCCCATAGCGATCCGTTATTCCAATTCAGGTGAAGTCGAATGTCTTAAAGACTTTAAGTATATAAGTGAGGACGTAAGGTGCAGAATAAGTACCAATTTTGACCTTAATAATACACCTGATCATTTATTCATTACCTACGGCACTCTCGTATCTAAGGTTAACGATGCTGCCAAGATTCTTAAAGACGATGGAATAGACGTGGGCATAATACTTATTGAAAGCCTTAAGCCCTATGGTCTTGTGGCAGATAATTTGATAAGAATTTTATCGTCGGCTAAGCGTGTTGTTTTTGCCGAGGAGGGAATTAAGAGCGGCGGAGCAGGTGAGCAGCTTCGAGAGGAACTGATCTGCCGCGGACTTGATAATTCAAAAACCAAATATATAATTTCCGCAATCGAGGATAATTTCGCATCTCCCGATCATATCTGCGATCTTTATTCCTTTGTTGGCCTTTCGGCGGAAAAGCTTGCCGAGAGAATGAAAGAATGAATTAAAGGAGGGAGAAAATGATCCACAGCATAAACGATTTAAACGTGAGAGAATATATCTCCCTCGTTAAAGAAATAAACCTGGGCAAGAAACTATATGCTCACGTTATTACCTTCGGCTGTCAGCAGAACGAGAGGGATAGCGAAACGGTTATGGGCTTGCTTTCAGAGATGGGATATGAACCAACCGATAATCCGGAGCTGGCAGACGTAATAATAATTAACACGTGTGCTATCCGTGAGCACGCCGAGGTCAAGGCACTTTCCTTGCTTGGCAGATTTAAGGCACAGAAAAAACGCAATCCCGATCTTATTGTCGGCGTGGTGGGTTGTATGGCAGCAGAGCCTCATAGGGCGGATCTGCTGAAAAAGGACTTCCATTATGTCACCTTTACCTTAGAGCCCAATATGCTTCACCGTATCCCCGAGCTGATTGCGAAAAAGCTTAATGACGGTAAGCGTTCGTTCATTTTCGGAAAGGATGAGGGCGATATATACGAGGATGCTCCTGCAGTAAGACGCGAGAGTCACAGAGCGTGGGTATCCATTATGTACGGCTGTAACAACTTCTGTTCCTACTGCATTGTTCCATACGTCAGAGGCAGAGAGCGTAGCCGAAGAAGCGAGGATATCATATCGGAATGTCAGGAACTTGTTAACTCCGGGGTTAAGGAAATCACCTTACTTGGACAGAACGTTAATTCTTATAAGGCTGATATTCCATTTCCCGAGCTTCTAACAAGAATAGCTGAGATCGAGGGTGACTTTATTATAAGATTTATGACGAGCCATCCTAAGGATACCTCAAGCGAGCTGATAAGAATTATGAAGGATCATAGTCCCAAGATCACTCCCTTCTTCCACCTGCCTCTGCAGTCGGGAAGCAACCGTATTCTTAAAGAGATGAATCGCACCTATTCAAGAGAAAGGTATCTCGATATAGTGGACGAGCTTAAGAATAACATTCCGGGTATTGCTCTGTCCACCGATGTGATAATCGGATTTCCAACCGAGAATGATGAGGACTTTGCCGATACTATGGATATTCTTAAAAGGGTAGAGTTCGACAATGTTTACGCCTTTCTTTATTCTCCTCGAGAGGGAACGAGAGCGGCACGGATGGACGGTGTGGTAGATCGATCCGTAAAGGATAGGCGTATGGCAGAGCTGCTTGCAATGCAGGATGCTATATCTCTGAATAAAAACATACCATACGAGGGTACGATTCAACGAGTGCTGATAGACTCGTTTGAAGTAGTTAGCGGCGGGCGTAAATGCTCGGGAAGAACGCTAACAAATAAGCTTGTCTACTTTGAATCAAATGATCCTGTTGGAGAATTTATTAATGTGAAAATAACTAAAGCCTGCCCATATCATCTATTGGGTGAGGCAGAAAAGTGAGGAAATACAAATGACAAAGATTATAGAGCTTGCACATCTTCTTGGTGAGGAGATTGCAAAGAGTGATGAAATTAAGAATCTTGAAGCAACTAAGGAGGTATTCCAGTCGGATGCCGCTCTTCAGAATAAACTTAGTGAGTACGAGGCTGAGAGAATGCTTCTTGGACAGGAATTCGCAAAGAATCCCGATGATGCAGATCAGAGAGCAATAGCAGACCTTCGTGCTCGTATTGAGCAGCTTGGCACCGAGATCAGCTCGGATCCCAAATACATTGCATTTGCCGAGGCACAGAGAGCAATGAATGCTCTTATGGACGATGTAAATGCTGAAATCAAGTATTGCATTACCGGTCAGCGTCCTTCGGATTGCACTCACGATTGCTCCACGTGTAAGGGTTGTCACTAACTAATTAAATTAAGATAAGAGGTATTTTACCTATGGCAGAGGTAATTGTAATAGAGAAAAGAAGTGACGTAACCACCGTCACTCCTATGATGAAGCAATATCTTGAGGTAAAGTCGCAGTACGAGGACTTTATTCTTATGTATCGCCTTGGCGATTTCTATGAGTGCTTCTTCGAGGATGCGATAATAGCCTCGCGTGAGCTTGAGCTGACCCTGACCGGAAGAGATTGCGGAGAGGGAAGACGTGCGGCTATGTGTGGAGTACCGTTTCATAAGGCTGACGTGTATGTGGGCAGACTTGTTGAAAAAGGAATAAAGGTTGCAATTTGCGAGCAGGTTAGCGATCCTAAGGAATCACAGGGCCTCGTAAAGCGTGAGGTTACCCGCGTGGTTACTCCAGGTACCGTTACCGACGCCAGCCTTCTCAACGAGGGAAAGAACAACTTTCTTATGGCGGTATGTCTTTCCGGTACGTCAGCAGGAATTGCCACCGCCGATGTATCTACCGGAGAGGTTTCTGCTACCTATCTTTCGGGCAAGGATTGTCTGTCACTTCTGAAGAGTGAGATCGGTGCATATCAGCCCGCTGAGATAATAATCAACTGCAAGACGGCCGAAATTTCGGATATAGCAGCCTTTGCGAAGGATAGATTCTCCTCGTTGATTACAGATAATGTTCAGCGTCTTTTTGCTTATGAAAAGGCAAAGGAGCTTTGTCGCCGTCATTTTAAGAATGATGCGGACAAGCTTACCGAAAGCGAGATGCTGATGGCAGCAGGTGCATTGCTGTCCTACATAGAGGAAACACAGAAGACCGATGTTACGTTTGCAAAAGGCATTAACGTATACGCGAGAGGACAATATCTTGAACTCGATCTTAATACCATCCGCAACCTTGAGCTTGTTGAGGCCATGCGTGTTAAGTCGAAGCGTGGATCGCTTCTTTGGGTTCTTGATAAGACCAAGACCGCCATGGGAGCAAGACTTCTTCATTCCTGGGTGCTTCGTCCTCTTATAGATCCCATTAGAATTTCTCACAGACAGGCTGCAGTTAAGGATATTTATACAAACAGACGTTCCAGAGATGACCTCTCGGAGCTTCTCAGCGGAATGCTGGATATTGAGCGTCTTACAGCAAAGGCGGTTTACGGTACTGCCAATGCAAGAGATCTTAAGGCGATTGCAGAGAGCATTAGACGTCTGCCTGAAATTAAAGCTTTGATTTCAACGTTTTCTTCAAACACGTTTAAGACCGTAACCAAGGAACTTGATACTTTAGATGATATTTTTGAGTTGCTTGACCAGGCGATAGACGACAATCCTCCTCTTACAGTTCGTGAGGGCGGAATGATTAAAAAGGGCTTTAATCCCGATGTGGATTACTACCGTTCGATAAAGGATGGAGGCGAGGGAATAATGGCCTCCATTGAGCAGCGGGAAAAGGAAGAAACCGGAATCAAAACGCTTAAGGTTGCCTATAACAAGGTGTTTGGCTATTACATCGAGGTTTCCAAATCATTTATCGATCAGGTGCCTGCAAGATTCGTTCGTAAGCAGACGCTTACAAATTGCGAAAGATACATTACCCAGGAGCTAAAGGAAATGGAAAACACTATCTTCTCTGCAGATGAGAAGCTTGTTTCCATTGAATATCAGATTTTCGACAGCCTTCGTCAGTTTGTCGCGGAAAACAGAGAGCGTATTCGTAAGAGTGCATCTCTTGTTGCTGAGATCGACGTTTACCGTTCTCTTGCTGAGGTAGCAAGCAAGAATAGCTACGTTTGTCCTGAGGTTGATCTTTCAACTGAAATTATTATCAAGGATGGACGTCATCCCGTGGTAGAAAAATTTGTAACGGACTCCTATTTTGTCCCCAACGATACCACCCTTGACACCTCCGCAAACAAAATTATGATAATCACCGGTCCCAATATGGCCGGAAAGTCCACATATATGCGACAGGTTGCTATTATTACCGTAATGGCACAGATAGGCTCTTTCGTTCCTGCCAGAGAGGCCAGAATCGGTGTTGTTGACAGACTGTTTACCAGAGTTGGTGCATCGGACGACCTTGCATCCGGTCAGTCTACGTTTATGCTTGAGATGACCGAGGTCGCTTCTATTCTTAAGAATGCTACCTCACGTTCTCTTATTATCTACGACGAGGTGGGTAGAGGCACAAGCACCTATGACGGAATGTCTATTGCACGTGCTGTGGTAGAATATACTCATTCGAAGAAGATCGGTGCGAAGACGCTGTTTGCTACTCACTATCACGAGCTTACGGATATGGAGGGCAATCTTCCCGGTATTGTCAACTACAATATTGCCGCGAAGAAGCGTGGTGATTCGATTACATTCCTTCGTAAGATAGTTCGTGGTGGAACCGATGATTCTTACGGCATTGAGGTTGCAAAGCTTGCAGGTGTTCCAGACCAGGTTGTTAAGAGAGCTAAGGAGATTCTCTCCGAGATTGAATCTGACAAGCCTGCTCTTAGAGTGGAGAAAAGAGAGCAGTCCTCTGATTTTGATCTCTTCTCAGGTATTACCGAATCAAAGGAAAATGAGGTTGCTGACCAACTTCGCTCGGTGGATATTAATACCTTGACACCCATCGAGGCTATGAATCTGCTCTTTGAGCTTAAGAAAAAGCTTTCCGACTAAGGAAGGCATGAAAAGAAAGAAAAAATATGGGAAAAATTAACGTACTTGATTTTGAAATAGCGAATCTTATTGCCGCTGGTGAGGTGGTTGAAAGACCATCATCGGTTCTTAAGGAGCTAATTGAAAATTCAATAGATTCGGGTGCATCATCCATTGTTGCTGAAATAAAGCGTGGCGGAGTTGCACTCATTCGTGTCAGTGATAACGGCTGCGGTATGGACCGAGATGATCTCCCTGTAGCTATCAGGCGTCATGCTACCAGTAAAATTAAGGCACGAGAGGATCTAGAGAGCATTATGACTCTTGGATTCCGCGGCGAGGCCTTGGCGGCTATTTCCTCGGTTTCTGCGGTGACTATTATTACCAAGACTGCCGAGGCTGAGGTTGGCTCTATGCTTGTCAGCGAGGGCGGTAAGATACTTGACGTGTCAGAGGTAGGCTGCTCGAACGGTACTACCGTGGTTGTTGAAAATCTGTTCTTTAACGTACCCGCACGTCGCAAGTTCCTTAAAAAAGACTCTACTGAGGCTATGAATTGTGCTGCTTTGGTTGAAAAGGTAGCTCTTTCCCGTCCGGATATTTCTATTCAGCTTCTTGTTGACGGAGAGGAGCGTTTCAAGACTCCCGGAGATAAGGATCTGCTTAATACCATTTACGCCGTATATGGCAAGGATTTTGCATCTAAGCTTATTCCTGCTGACGGTATTGCTAACGGCATTCACGTTCACGGATACGTTGGAAGAAGTGATAACGTCAGAAAGAACAGAAATTATCAGAATGTTTTTATTAATGGCAGATATGTGAAGAGCCTTACGGCTATGGCTGCCATTGAAAAGGCTTATACCTCCTATATAGCACACGAGGCCTTTCCCACCTGCGTTCTCTTCCTTGATATGAGTCCCATGGCGGTCGACGTGAACGTTCATCCCGCAAAGCTGGAGGTTAAATTTGCCAGTGAGCAGCCTGTATTCGAAGCGGTGTACTATACGGTTAAGCGTGCTATCGAGGACTATCAGTATCGCCCTGAAATGCAGCTTCCTGCAAAGAAGACTGATAGAAACGCTGTTGGTGCATTCGTTCCCATTGGCGAGGATACTAAGGGTAAACAGATCTCCATTCCTGCAATGGAGAGAACCAGCTATACACCGGCCTCTGCTCCAAAGCAGACAATTCCTTCGCCTGTGCGTCCCGGTATAGACTATTCCAAGCCTCTTAAGGCTTCCAGCGGAGCGGGTGAGTCCTTCCCACGAAAGGATTATCCGACCTCTATGACGCCTAAAAACTCTGTAGAGCTGCTTGAAAGGTATTCCAAAACCCTTCCTAAAGAGGATTATAAGCCTGCAGTAAACGTAAGTGAGGCTCCTCTTCCTGAGATCAGAGTAGAGGAATCAACTCCTGAATATAAGTATATTGGCGAGGCCTTTAATTGCTATCTTCTTGTTGAATATGATGGTGCGATGCTTGTTATTGATAAGCATGCGGCACATGAGAGAGTTATTTTCGAGGACTTGAAGAAGGTTACCGAGCGAGATGGAAGCGTGGCATCTCAGACATTGCTGCTGCCTATAACCGTTCTTCTTTCTCCCGATGAGCTTGCCTGTGCCGAGGAGTTTAAGGACGAAATTTCTGTCGTTGGCTTTGAGTTTGATATTCTTGACGGACACGCCAATCTTACAGCCATCCCTTCGTCTATTGGTAGCATGGAGGCAGAGTCGCTGTTCGTTAAGATGGTTGATGACATCATTGAAGGTAAGGGCGACCCTGAGGTTACTGAAAAGATCAGACGAGAGCAGGCACTCTATCAGATTGCGTGTAAGGCTGCGATAAAGGGCGGCAGAGTTTACGACAGATCGGTTCATGAATGGATAATTAAAAAGGTTCTTGAGCTCCCTGACGTAATAGTATGCCCTCACGGCAGACCTATAGCCTACAGGCTTACAAAGACCGAGCTGGATCGTCAGTTTGAAAGAATAAAGTAAAAGGATAAATATATAAATGGGTAAATTTACATTACTTAAAACCGAGGGCAGAGCTCGCAGAGGCAGATTCGAGACTGTCCACGGCACTATTGAAACGCCTGTATTTATGAACGTAGGAACTTCTGCGGCTATAAAGGGCGGTATTTCTACCATGGATCTCAAAGAGGTTAACTGTCAGGTAGAGCTTTCCAACACATATCATCTCCACATTCGTCCCGGAGACGATCTCATTTATCGAATGGGCGGTCTTCATAAATTCTTCAATTGGGATAGACCTATACTTACAGACTCGGGCGGATTCCAGGTATTCTCACTTGCTAAGCTTCGTAAGATTACCGAGGAGGGTGTTACCTTCAACTCTCATATGGACGGCAAGCGTATTTTCATGGGTCCTGAGGAGTCTATGCAGATACAGTCTCATCTGGGCTCCACTATTGCAATGGCATTTGATGAGTGCGTTGAGAATCCCGCACCCTATCAGTACGTAAAAAACTCCCATGAGCGTACTATTCGTTGGCTGAAAAGATGTCGCGAGGAAATGGACAGACTTAATGCTTTGGAGGGAACTGTAAACCCCAACCAGATGCTTTTCGGTATCAACCAGGGCGGAACCTATGAGGACCTTAGAATTGAGAATATGAAGGCTATTCGCGAGATAGAGTGTGACGGATATGCTATCGGCGGTCTTGCAGTTGGCGAAAGTGCTGACGTTATGTATCACATTATTGAGACTGTTGAGCCTTATATGCCCGTCGATAAGCCCAGATATCTTATGGGTGTTGGTACTCCTCAGAATATTGTTGAGGCAGTATATCGCGGCGTGGATTTCTTCGATTGTGTTATGCCCAGCCGAAATGCAAGACACGGCAATCTTTTCACATGGAAGGGTAAAATTAATCTTCTTAACGAAAAGTATGCAGAGGATGGACGTCCCATTGCCGAGGAGTGTGGCTGTCCTGCTTGTCGTAATTACAGCAGAAGCTATATACGTCATCTGTTCAAGGCAAGAGAGGCTCTTGGTATGCGTCTTGCAGTTCTTCATAACCTATACTTCTATAACGACCTTATGCAGAAGATCAGAGATGCACTTGACGAGGGACGCTACGAGGAGTTTTATCATACCTACGTAAACCTGCTCGCAGAACGCAGAAAGGACTAAAATGGGATTTATTTCTAGGCAGATTGAAGAAAGATACAGAAAAGTACTGTTTTCAAGGCATGATCCCGATGATCGAGTTTATTACTTTTCTCATGAGGATTTTCCGGGGCTTTTAAGGCGTGAATATGTCTTTGAGAGCAGCGAGGGATATCTCCTTCACGGTCAGTTTTACTATTACGAAAATCCAAGAGTTGATAGAATAATTGTATTTGATCACGGTCTTGCTCCATGGCATCGCTCATATATGCGTGAGATAGAAATGCTTTGCCGCCACGGATACGTTGTGTTTGCATACGACCATACGGGGTGTGGTGAATCTGAGGGAGAGCATGTTATGGGACTATGCGGTTCGCTTTGCGATCTTGATGACTGCCTTTTTGTTCTTCGCGGAATTGAAGAGCTTCGCGATACGCAGATCGCTGTTGTAGGTCATAGCTGGGGCGGATATTCCACTATGAATATCATAAAGTTCCATCCGGAAATAAACAGAATTGTTGCTATGTCCGGATTCATTTCACTCGATGTTATGCATAGACAGATACCTCCGCTCTTCCTTTCTACATTCCGAAAGCAGATTTATCAGCTGGAGAAAAAGTATAATCCGGAGTACGTTGATTGCTCTGCTGTTGAGGCACTAAGCAGTTGTACCACGCCGGCATTGATTATTCATTCTGCAGATGACCATACCGTAAGTGCTAAAGCTAACCTTATAAAGCTTCAGAAGCTTTTTGCCACAAGACCAAATACCGAGTTTCTTCTTTTAAAGGACAGGGATCATAACCCTACCTATACTAAGGACGCGGTTGAGTATAAAAAGGCATTTTATAAGGATCTTTCCGAAGCTAAGAACCAGGGAATGGTTAGCGAGGAGGAGTGTGCTAAATTCAGAGAATCCTATGATTGGCGTAGAATGACTGAACAGGACGAGGATGTTTGGAAGGTTATATTCAAGCATCTTGATAAAAATTATTCCGATAACAAATAAATAAAAAAACTCAGGATAGCACTTTAGGCTTTCCTGAGTTTTTATTATATAATCTCGCCGTGACCGCCACAGTGACCACTGAACATACCGGTCATATCGCAGAATAGACGGCCGTCTGTGTTTTTAAATCCTACCGCACGGATCAGTCTGTCATCTCCTGCATTTTCTGCAATATAGCAGCTATGCACACCGCATAGGTCTATAAAATTCATAGTCTGTCTTGCCAAAATAAACATTGCCTCGAAGTCATTACGCTCCGGTGGCTCCCTGAGGTCAAATATGTAACCTACGTCACCGACCTCAAACTGAGACATTCCCATGATTTCCTTAGTGTCAAGATCGTACATCATGTATGCAAAGGCATCGTAACGAAATTCTGCTCCACAAAGATCACAGATTTCTTTTTGGTTTTCCTTATCCTGTATAGGCGTTATCTTAAACATTTTTATTTATGTTCCTTTGTCGCTTTGTATAGGTAATCAACCTCGCTCTGCTCGAGATATCTCCATTTACCCACGGGCAGACCATCCAGCTTAAGATTACCAATAGACACGCGTGAAAGACGCTTGACGGTCAGATCTGCTGCCTCGCACATCTTTCGAATCTGTTTGTTTCTGCCCTCGAAAAGTGTAAACTTAAGAACCGTTCCGCTCTCATCCTCACCTGTAATAACCACGTCGACGGGCTTGATCTTATAGCCGTCTATTTCAAGAGGGGAGGTGAGTATAGCATGCTGTGTCTCGCTGACAGAGCCGCCAACCTTGACACGGTATACCTTTGGTATAGTATGGCTGGGATGAGTAAGTCTGTTCTTTAGCTCACCGTCGTCTGTCAAAAGGATCATACCCTCACTTATCATATCAAGACGTCCTACGGGATAAACTCTCGCTCCTACGCCCTCAAGCAGATCGGTTACACACTTTCGACCGCGGTCGTCGGTAGTGGAGGAGAGATATCCTCTGGGCTTGTTAAGCATAATATATGTGTATTTTTTCTTCTCATATCTGATTCGCTTGCCTTTATAGGAAACCGCATCCTCTGCGGGATCTACCTTCATACCAATAAAGGCTACGTGTCCGTTTACAGAAAAATTGCCTCGTTCAATTTCCGCCTCTGCAGCCCTTCTGGACATCAGTCCTGCGTCTGCTATAAATTTTTGAAGTCTGATTTTTTCCATTATAATCTCCGTTGTATTGAATTTAATCGAATATAGAAAGGATTTTATCAAATAAGCTGTTATTTTCTTTTTTGCTTACCGTATCTATAGCGACCAGAGGAACTCTTGCAGTCTCTCTTCCGTCGATGGTATAGATTATTTCGCCGAGAATGTCCCCTCGATTAACCGGTGCGATACAATACCGTACAAGCTTTACGTTTTCATTTGTTATATGATTATCTTTTTCTGTAATGATGCTTGCTCCATCAGGATTTGTCACAGTAACGTAATTGCTTTTACCGTCCAAAATGGGGATTTTATACACGTGATCAAATTCCACGGCCAAAGAAATCTTTTCAAGGGATTCAAAGCCAAAGTCAAACATTTTTTTGTGATCGCTCCAGTCGTTTGGAGCATTTAGCGTAACGGTAATAAACGAAAGCCCATCTCTTTCGGCTGCTCCGACAAGACATCTGCCACTTTTCTTGGTAAACCCGGTTTTAATGCCAATACATCCGTCGTACATATTCAGCAACTTATTATGATTCACGTAGGTTCTGACTCTATCCTCGGTAACGAATGTACGCTTGTAAGTAGAAACGATCTTCTTAAAAATAGGATTATTAAGTGCCTCGGCAGTGATTATTGCAAGATCCGTTGCAGTGGTATAATGATCCTCATTATCAAGTCCGTGAGGGTTAGTAAAATGTGTATCGGTAAGCTGAAGACCTTCTGCCTTTTTGTTCATAAGGGCAGAGAATCCGTCTAGGTCGCCACCAACGTGATAAGCAATGGCAGCTGCGGCATCATTAGCACTTTGAAGCAGTAGAGCGTATAGCAGCTCCTCCATAGTCATAACGTCGCCTTCTTTAAGGTATGCAGATGATCCTTCAACTCCTATCGCATCGGGATCTATTGCAACGAGCTCCTCTATATCCGAATTTTCAAGTGCGACAAGTGCCGTCATGATTTTTGTTGTGCTTGCCATGGGTAACCTTTGATCTGCATTCTTAGAGTATATAAAACTCTTGATTTCCGGCTGATAAATTACGGCAGATCTTGCACTGACAGAAAAAGAACCACTCTGATGATCACCGAATGCATAAATAGTGAGAAAGGAAAAGATTACTACAGCAAGCACCAAAATCAAAATGTAGGTATTAATATTATCTTTTTTCATTTTTGTCCACCTCTTGCTCTTATCCTTTGAATAAGAAGGCAGGTATATTCAATGAAAATTATGACAATGCACTTTTAATCTTTTCAATAATTTCGGGAGATCTTTCCACCAGGTTCACTATTTTATCCACGTCAGCAGCTCCGCCGCCAATGTGAATAAGATTTACCTCGGCATCACGGCCCACGGTAAGAAATGCAATGGGCGTTATAGCGAGTCCGGTGCCTCCACCTCCGCCAAAGCTTTGATCTGATTCCTGACGTCCTCGTCCGTAGTCAATTCCTCCCGTTGCAATTCCCATGGCAACCTTGGATACCGGAATAACCGTTACTCCGTTTGGAGTAGTTATGGCGTTGCCGATAACCGTCTCCATATCGGTAAAGCTTTTTATTCCATCCATTGATGCCTTGATAATGTCACTCATTTTATTCTCCGACATCTATATGCCTCTCGCTCTTTTAATTTCTTTGTTTACGCCCCGTTTAATGGTCAGTAGGGCGAATAAAAGCTGATAAAGTGGAAGCTTGACTGTAAAGTAAAATTGAGTTTCGGTGACGTCGGGGGATGAAATGATTGCATTATTCTCAAGCGTGAGCTTCTTTGATTTAGTTTTAAGATATACTATTATAGCATAGACAAGTCCTTGATAACCAAATGGCCTCACAAGAGTAAAGCCGTCAAAGCGGTCATTCCTGCAGGGGAGAATTACTCGTTTTATCTCAACGTCGCATTCGGGAAAGCGGGAAAGAACTCCTGCGGCGATTCGTATATATGCAATAACACTAAGCTTGCCGTCTTGACTTTGCTTTTTGCTTTTCTTTTTGTCCGTGCTTGTCAGGTATAGAGCAAGCAGGGGCAGATGAATCTGGATTTCTAAATTTCTATCCTTGATCACTCTCACCCAGGTTCTGCGTGTAATAATGAAAAAGGATAAAAACAATAGAATAACCCCGATCAATACCCCTGCCATAAATCTCCTAAAAGAAGCCTTGATTACATATCGTCGATAATTATATCATCCTCTGCAGAATGCTCATCCTCGTATGCGGGTGTATCTACGGTCTCTGTTTCTATTGCAGTCTGCTCATCGGTGGGCTCTGCAACGGTAAGATCCTCGTCGGAAATAGCGATCTGCTCATTTTCCTCCAATGCTTCGCCGACACTATCCATTCTTGCGAACATAGCCTTGATCTCCTCTGCGGTCTGGGGCAGTGCATCAATGCTTGTAAGACCAAAGGCACGAAGGAAATCGGGGGTAGTTCCATAAAGCATGGGGCGTCCGGGAGCATCCAGTCTACCCTTGGACTCAATAAGTCCGCGGTCGATAAGATTATTCATAGCATAAGAGGAGTCAACACGTCTGAGAGTATCGACGAACACTCTCGTTACCGGTTGATTATACGCAACGATTGCCAGAGCCTCCATGGATGAGGAGGAAAGCGAGCCGCTTTTTCTGATTCCAAGAGCATCGCGTATCTCGGAAAGATAGTATTTCTTGGTACAAAGCTGGCAGGAATCTGCGTATGTAAGCAGAATAACTCCTCTGGGAATTTCAGAGTTGTTGTAAAGTGCGGAGTATTTAGCCACCTTCTCCTTGATTCTGGAGGGGGTAGTTTCAAATACTCTTGCAAGAGTAGCGTATGTAATAGGGTGTCCTGCTGCGAAGAGAATTGCTTCGAGAGCTTCTTCAAACACGACCTGTCGCTCATTCTGCTGAACATCGGCCGCGATTTCCTTGATCTCCTCGTCGACAGCCCCCTCTTCTCTGATTATTTCACTCATTTATTCTCATCCTTTTCGCTGTCATTATTTTCTGTTGGTTGTGCGTCAAATTCGCTCTCGGTTGCCTGACTGGGGTCATAATCGGGGTTGAGTATAAACATCATCTCAAGGCCCTTTTCATTATATTCAACCACGTCATCCACCACAGTTATAGTGGTTATTAATATTCTGCGAATCTTAATAAGCTCGAGAATACCCATAAATCTTGCAACCAGCTCGGAGCGTGAATCCGAATCCTTAAGCAGGTTGAAGAGAGAGGTTTCTCCCTGTTCCTCGAGCATCCGGCACATCTGATCGATCTTTTCCTCCACCGATACCACCTTATGCTTAATAAGGGGATTAACAAGCTCGGAGGGTTTTCTTTGTGCCTCGGCAACCTTCATTCGCTTAAGCACGGATTCCAGTGCCTTAATAAGCATGCTCGAATCAAGATTTAATGGTAGTCCCTTTTCGGGAGGAATCTCATCTGTACCCTTGACGAATCTTCCTGAATATTCGTCGTATCTGGGCTTAAGCTCGTTGGCAACCAGCTTCGCCTGCTGATAGAGCATAAGTGCGTCTGCAATCTCACGACGAGGATCGTTTTCGTTGCCCTCCTCGTGTGGAAGAAGCATGCGGCTTTTTATAAGCATAAGCTCGCTTGCCATAACGATAAACTCGCTGGCAATATCAGGGTCCATCTTCTGTGCCTCTTCAATATATTCCATATACTGATCGCAAATCAGCGAGATTGGTATATCTGTAATGCTCACCTTATTCTTACTTATCAGCGTAAGCAAAAGGTCGAGCGGTCCCTCGAATTGATCGAGGCGGTATGTCAATTGTTCAATCATAAAAAAGTCCTTTCATCTAAGGGGTCAAACCTTAAGAAATGGAATAAGCTGCCAGAATCCGAGCATCAGATCGGATACCCATCCGATCACGGTACCAAGCATGCCTGAAAGCGAGAATATTCCTGCCAACCAGTAAAGAAAAGGTACGTTTGCCACAAGCGGAATCATTCTTATGCCTTGTGCGGCATAATCGCCGAGCAAGAGCCAGGCCAGTACACCGTAATAGATCTTACGCTCATATTTCATAATTGAGAAATACGTCTTGGGCGGAAGAAAAATATTTAATAGTCTTGAGCCGTCAAAGGGCGGTATGGGAAGCAGGTTAAAAAGGCCGAGGCCTACGTTTATTGAATGGAAAATAAATAAGAAGGATAACGTAGTTTCAAGCACATAATAGAGAAAATTCTTTGACTCGAAGGCTATATCCTTTACCAGAGCAAAGGTTAAAAGATACACAAATGCCGATATGAAAGCGAGAATAAGGTTGGACAGAGGCCCTGCAGCTGCAGTAATGGCAAATCCCTTTTTGGGATCCTTGAAATTTCTGGGGTTTATCGGTACAGGCTTCGCCCAGCCTACGTGGAACAGCACCATACAGATTGCACCGTAGGGGTCAATATGCTTCAGCGGATTCAAGGTAAGTCTACCCATACTTTTCGCTGTATCGTCCCCCAGCTTGTAAGCCGCATAGCCGTGACAGTACTCATGTACAGTCAAGGCGATAAGTGCAGCAACGGCGGACAAAAGATAGTATATCACCTTTTCCATAAAAAATCCTTCTTAGAGTAGAAATTGCTTAAGAAATTGCATCGAATATTCTTTTCCAAACCTCATCCTTGCCATCGCGAGTGACAGAGGAGAATGGAATTATTTCGATGCCGGTTCCCTCGAAAAATTCATGCTGCAGCTCGTCAATTCTGTTTTTTAGAGCAGTTTTTGAGAGCTTGTCGGTTTTTGTAGCAACAAGAATGAAGGGAATCTGACGGTCGATCATCATATTTATCATCATAATGTCGTCATCGGTGGGGCCGGTACGGATATCCATGAGCTGAATAACCAGCTTAAGTGCATCGGCAGAGGGGTTCTTAAGGAAGAAATCCTCTGTCAGACTGCTCCAGGATCTTTTAGAATCCATAGAACGCTTAGCGTATCCATAGCCGGGGAGATCAACCAGATATATCTTTTTATCAACGTTGTAATAGTTGATCGTTATGGTTTTTCCGGGAGCGGAGGAAACCCTTGCCAGCGATTTTCTGCCGAGTAGGGTATTAATAAGCGAGCTCTTACCTACGTTAGATCTTCCCGAAAGAGCGATCTGAGGCCTTGGATCTCGCGGGAACTGCTTTTGCGTACCTGCGGTCAGAGCTATATCGCAATTATTGACGTTAATCTTCATTGTTAATTAATCCTTTGAAAAAATGTTCCTGGGAAATATCAGCGACAGAGTGCTGCGTTTAGAACGTCGTCAGCCGTCTTGCAGGGAATAAAGCAAAGATGCTCTCTTGCTTCTGCATCAATATCGTCAAGGTCACGCATATTGTCCTCGGGAATAAGCACCGTGCTGATGCCACAGCGATATGCTGCGAGAGTCTTTTCCTTTAATCCACCGATAGGCAGCACCTTACCACGGAGAGTGATCTCACCGGTCATAGCCACGTCACGCTTCACCGGAATACCGGCAAGTGCACTTGCTATAGCTGTAACCATAGTTACACCTGCAGAGGGGCCATCCTTGGGGATTGCTCCCTCGGGGAAGTGAATGTGAATATCTTTGTCCTTATAGAAGTCGGAAGCGATGCCGAACCTATTAGCGACTGTACGAACGTAGGAATGGGCAATCTTCGCAGATTCCTTCATTACGTCACCAAGCGAGCCGGTAAGCTCAATCTTTCCGCTACCCTCCATAATTGCAACCTCAACCTTAAGCAGATCACCACCTGCCTGGGTATATGCAAGGCCGTTTACTATTCCAATGGGATCCTTTTCCTCAAGACGCTCGGGAATTACCTTACGCTTACCGAGATAATCTGCAATATTCTTCTCGGTAATTCTTACGGTTTTTGCCTTTCCCTCGGCAATTTTCTTGGCACTCTTACGAATAAGCGATGCAATCTCTCTCTCGAGGTTTCTGACACCGGCCTCTTTGGTATAATTGCGGATAAGGGCTAGAATACCGCCGTCTGTTATTTTGAATACACGTGCGGGAACGCCGTTACGCTTAAGCTGCTTGGGAACAAGATGATTCTTCGCAATATCAAGCTTCTCCGAGTCGTTGTAGGTGGATAGCTCAATAATCTCCATACGGTCGAGCAGGGGAGAAGGAATTCCGTCGTAGCTGTTTGCAGTAGCAATAAAGAGCGTGTCGGAAAGATCAATGGGAATCTCCATGAAATTATCACGGAAGGATTTATTCTGTTCGGGATCGAGAACCTCGAGAAGAGCAGAGGTGGGATCGCCGCGGAAGTTGGAGGAGAGCTTATCTATCTCGTCAAGAACAATAACCGGATTCTCGCTCTTCGCGTTGATAATTGCCGTAACGATACGACCGGGCATAGCACCAAGGTAGGTTTTTCTGTGACCTCTGATTTCAGCCTCGTCGTGCATACCGCCGAGAGATACGCGGGCATACTTTCTGCCTAAAGCACGGGCAACGGATGCCGCAATAGAGGTTTTACCTACACCTGGAGGTCCGACAAGACAGATTATCTGATTCTTAACGTCAGGACTAAACTGTTTTACAGCCACGAATTCAAGAATTCTGTCCTTAACCTTGGTAAGTCCGTCGTGATCTGCATCGAGAATGCTCTTGGCATCCTCCACCGAGATCTTCTCATCATTCTTAATACCGAAGGGATAGTCAAGACAGGTATCAAGATAGGTGCGGATTACTGTGCCCTCGGCTGCACCGAAGGGCGTTTTTGCCAGCTTGGATAACTCCTTATAAAGCTTTTCTTTGATCTCCTCGGGCATCTTGGCAGCAGAAATCTTTTCATCGTATTCCTTTAGCTCATCGTCGTCCTCAAACTCGCCGAGCTCGGACTGGAGTGCCTTTATTTGCTCGCGAAGGAAGTAGTCCTTCTGATTTTTGTCAATCTTTTCACGTACGCTACGCTGAATATCACGCTCGCACTGAAGGATCATAAGCTCCTCGCCAAGTGCCACAAGCAGCTTTTCAAGACGTGCTCTGGAGGTCACCGCCTCAAGCACCGTCTGCTTATTTTTATAATCTATAATTGCAGATGATGCAACAAAATCTGCAAAGTATCCGGGAGATTTGATAGCTTCCGCCGCGATTCTGATTTCCTCTTCAAAGTTGGGATGAACCTGTACAAGCTGACGAAGCATATTGTTTGCCTCAAGCATAAGTGCATCGAGCTGGGCTGAGGCCTTGTAGCTTTGTCTTTCCTTCTTGGCGATAGCAGAGGCTATAAGATATCCGCTTTCCTCGCGAACGGGGCCGATTTTTGCTCTGTAAAGCCCCTCAAAGATTACGGAGAGATTGCCGTGAGGATTTTTAACAACGTGCTTGATCTCTGCTACGACACCCATTCTATACAGATCGGCATCCTTGGGATCCTCTACTGCGATATCCTTCTGTGCTACCAGCAGGATTCTGGCATCATGCATGGTTGCGGCTGCAGTAAACGCCTTAAGCGACATAGGCCTTACGATCTCTATGTTAAGCTGTACGGCAGGGAAGCCAACTAATCCGCGAAGCGGGATAAGCGGTAGCGTTACTTCTTCAAATATATCTAATTTATCCGACATTTTTAGTTTACCTTTCTTCATTTTGGAGCCTGTGACCCCCAAAATCTTCATAAGCATATATAAAATCATTATATTATAACATAATAAAAATAAAAAGTCCAGTGATTTTAGAAAATTAACAAAGGTTTACAAAATATTTATTTAATTTATTATATATTTTTATATTAATGATTGACTAACACTAAAGTTTGTGATATAATAATTTAACATGGATTTTTATGGCCATTTTACAGAAGGGAGAAAAACCTATGCGTATACTTGGTATCGACCCAGGACTTGCCATAGTTGGTTGGGCGGTGCTTGACAGCAATAGAGGCCAGCTTCAGCCGGTCGCCTTCGGTGCGATAACAACACCTGCACACACCAGTATAGAATCAAGGCTTAACATAATTAAGAACGACCTTGAAACGATAATAGACAAATATTCTCCCGATGAGATGGCGATAGAGGAGCTTTTCTTTAATACTAACATCACCACGGGCATTGCAGTTGCAGAAGCGAGAGGCGTTATACTATGTACTGCTTATGCCAAGGGGATAAAAATAAGCGAGTATACACCCCTTCAGGTAAAGCAGGCTGTTGTTGGCTACGGAAAGGCAGAGAAGCATCAGGTTATTGCAATGGTTACCTCTATACTGAAGCTGAAAAAACCTCCGAAGCCGGATGATACTGCCGATGCGGTGGCAATTGCAATATGCCATTCCCAATGTGCAGGCTCTGCCATGGGTAAATATTTCAATCAAAGATAGGAAAAAGATTATGTGGTTAGCAGATAATTGGAAAGACTATACTGTAATAGATACCTCCTCCGGCGAGAAGCTTGAGAGATGGGGAAAATATACTTTAATAAGACCCGATCCTCAGGTCATTTGGAAGACGGAGAAGAAGAATACTCTTTGGCGTACCGCTGACGCAAGCTATAAGCGTTCCAGATCCGGCGGTGGAGCATGGAGTGATAATAAGCTTCCTGAGAGCTGGGTAATTTCCTACCGCGACCTTTCCTTCCGTATCAAGCCTATGGGCTTTAAGCATACAGGACTGTTTCCTGAGCAGGCGGCAAACTGGGATTGGTTCAGCGACCTTATCAAGAATGCAGGCAGACCTATAAAGGTGCTTAATCTCTTTGCATATACAGGTGGAGCAACGGTTGCCGCTGCTAAGGCAGGTGCACAGGTTGTTCATGTTGACGCAGCTAAGGGAATGGTTGCTGCTGCAAAAGAAAATGCACGTCTCAGCGGTCTTGCAGAGGCACCGATTCGATATATTGTTGATGATTGCAAGAAATTCATCGAGCGTGAGATCCGTCGTGGAAATAAGTATGACGGTATCATTATGGACCCTCCCTCCTATGGCAGAGGCCCTACGGGTGAGGTTTGGAAGATAGAGGAGAATATAGACGAGTTCGTTGCTCTTACCGCTAATCTTCTTTCGGACGAGCCGCTCTTCTTCCTGCTTAATTCCTATACAACCGGACTTTCCGCCTCCACTATGAAATACATAACGTCGGTAAGACTTTTATCAAAAAGAGAAGGATATTCCGAGGCAGATGAGCTGGGACTCCCTGTGGGTGACTCTGGACTTGCTCTCCCGTGCGGTTCCAGCGTACGCGTAACCTTTAAGAAATAAAATAAGGAAAAGTAATGAAAGAGTATATTATTAAAACAGAAAATCTCGGTTTTACCTATGAGGATAGCGGAGATAATAACGCTGCTGCCGAGATTCCCGCACTCAGCGGTGTTAATATAAATATTGAGCGTGGCGAATACGTTGCTATCCTGGGTCACAACGGCTCGGGTAAATCCACCCTTGCCAAGCTTCTTAATATGATTCTTGCACCCACGGTTGGCAGGATATATATTGACGGAACCGATATTACGGCAGAAGATTTTAGTGAGGACGATGTATTCAATATTCGTCGCAAGATCGGAATGGTATTTCAGAATCCTGATAACCAGCTTGTCGCTACCGTGGTAGAGGAGGACGTTGCCTTCGGTCCCGAGAACCTTGGTTTGCCTCGCGAGGAAATTCGCAGGCGAGTTAATTCATCGCTGTCGGTTGTTGGCATGACAGAATACGCACGTCATGCTCCTCATAAGCTTTCCGGAGGGCAGAAGCAGCGTGTTGCTATAGCAGGAATAATTGCTATGAAGCCTCAGGTTATTATCTTTGATGAGTCTACCGCTATGCTTGATCCTCAGGGACGACACGAGGTGGTTGACATCATGGAAAGACTTAATAAAGAGGATGGCATTACCATTCTTAATATTACTCACTATATGGAGGAGGCTGCAAGAGCCGATCGCGTTATTGTTATTAATGATGGCAAAATCGCCCTTGATGGTACTCCGAGAGAGGTATTCTCTAAGGTTGAACGACTTCGCGAAATGGGTCTTGAGGCTCCTCAGGGCAACGAGCTTATTCTTGAGCTTAAAAAAGCAGGACTTAATATAAAGGGCGATTCTCTCACCGAAGAGGAGTGTATCGAAACGCTTTACAGATTTCTTTCGTAAGACAAGGAAAAAATAAAATGAATGAGATTCTTAAAATAGAAAACCTTTCCTATGTCTACGGAAAGGGAACTCCGTTTGAAAAGGTTGCACTTGATAATATCAGCGTATCCTTTGAAAAAGGAAAAATTACCGGACTTATCGGCCATACCGGCTCGGGTAAGTCTACTCTCGTTAATCTGCTTAACGGACTATATAAGCCTACGTCAGGTAAGGTCTATCTTAACGGCAAGGATATTTGGGAGAACCCCAAGGAAATATCCAAGATTCGCTTTAAGGTTGGCCTTGTAATGCAGTATCCGGAGTATCAGCTTTTTGACGAAACAGTACGAGCTGACATCGGCTTTGGCCCACGTAATCTCGGCCTTAGTGCTGAGGAGGTGGAGGAGCGAGTGCTTGAGGCGGCTAAATTTGCACACGTAGGTGCGGATCTTCTTGATAAATCTCCCTTTGAGCTTTCGGGTGGACAGAAGCGTCGCGTTGCCATTGCCGGAATTATTGCTATGCGTCCCGACGTTCTTGTTCTTGACGAGCCGGCTGCAGGTCTTGACCCCAGGGGAAGACGCGATATTCTTGGCAGTCTTCGTGATTATGCCGAGCGTATGAACGCATCTGTTATTCTTGTTAGTCACTCTATGGAGGATATGGCTCATTATTGCGATAACGTGGTGGTTATGAATTCTGCCAAGGTTTATCGTACCGGAACCGTTAAAGAAATATTTTCGGAGGCTGATTCGCTTATATCCGTCGGCCTTGATGTTCCAATGATTTCAAGGGTTGCAGGTGAGCTTTCAAAACGTGGCATTGACCTTAAGGGAGAGCTTTATACCGTAGAAGGTGTTAAGTCGGCAATTCTTCAATATTTAAAGGAGGGCAGACGATGATTTCTGATATTACCCTCGGCCAGTTTTTCCCGGGCTATTCACCTATACACAGGCTTGATCCCCGGACTAAGATCATTCTGGCAGCATTCTATATTGTAGCAGTATTCGTTGCTGCAAATCCCGTAAGCTTTGTGCTTCTTACCGCGGTTACTCTGATTCTGATTGGCATTAGCCGTATTTCCTTTAAGGTTATCCTTAAGAGTATAAAGCCTATCGTGTTTATTCTAATTTTCACAGCGATCCTGAACGTATTTATGACTAAAGGCGAGGGCGATCCTCTGCTTTCTTTCTGGGTTATAAATATATATGAGGAGGGAATAGTACGTGCTATATTGATGGGACTTCGCGTTATTTTGCTTATCGTTGGTACAAGTATACTTCTGACCTATACCACCTCTCCTATTTCGCTTACCGACGGACTTGAATCACTTCTTTCTCCTCTTAAGAAGATTGGTTTGCCTGTGCATACCTTTGCTATGATGATGTCTATCGCTTTAAGATTCATTCCTACACTTGTTGAGGAAACCGAGAAGATCATGAACGCACAGAAATCAAGAGGAGCTGATTTTACTACCGGATCTCTTGTTCAGAGAGCAAAGGCACTTATTCCGCTTCTTGTTCCGCTCTTCGTATCCTCGTTTAAGCGTGCGGAGGAGCTTGCAACGGCAATGGAATGCCGCTGCTACAGAGGAGATAAGAATAGAACCAAGCTTGTAAAGCTTGAATATCGTGGACTTGACTTTATTTTTATGGGTATTTTTGCCTTGCTTCTTGGCGGATTGATTTGTCTTGCAATCGTTCCATATAACTTTGAATCATTCGGTATCGTATACGACCTTCTTTTTTATAAGGTATAAGGTGGTAATATGAAGTATTTTGCAAAAATAAAATATCTTGGATCCGCTTTTCATGGCTTCCAGGTACAGCCTGGACTTCGCACTGTGCAAGGGGAGCTTAACGAAGCACTAAATCAAGCCTTCGGACTTCCGTGCAGGGTTACGGGATGTAGTCGTACTGATGCAGGAGTGCATGCAAATGAGTTCTGTCTTACCGTCGAGTGTGACGGTGGAACCATTCCGCCGGCCAAGCTTCCAATTGCCGTTGCAAGATTTCTGCCCAATGATTTGTGCCTTTTTTATGCAGAAGAATGTGAAAATGGTTTTCACCCAAGATATGACGTAAAGGAAAAGGAATATCTTTATCGTATAATCAACAGACCGATATATGATCCTTTTGAATTCGGCAGAGCCTGGTTTTTATCAAGACCGATCTCTGATGATGGACTGGATTTAATGAACCATGCGGCGAAGCATTTTATTGGCAGATTCGATTTCTCCACCTTTATGTCTGAGGGCTCTGACGTTGATGATACGGTTAGAACGGTAACCGCTTTATCCATTGAGAGAAAGGGCGATCTTATTGAGATACGCATATCGGCTGACGGTTTCCTTTATAATATGGTTCGCATTATTGTTGGGACGTTGACCGAGGTTGCATTTGGAAGAATTTCTCCCGATCTTATTCCTGAAATAATAGCATCCTGTGATCGGTCGCGTGCCGGAATGACTGCTCCTGCAGAGGGATTGTGTTTAAACAAGGTTATCTATTGATTTCCTCTTTTTCCACTAAAATATCAAAATAATTATTTGCTCCGTGTGACAAGATTTTTAAAAGGTCACACGGAGTTTTTTGTTTTAGGAGTGAAAAATGAAAAGATCAAAGAAAAGAGTTGGTATTGTCGCAACTATTATTCTTTTGTTTACATTATTATCAGGTAGCACATTTGGAGTCATGGCTTTCAGCGTGTATAGAGGTATTAGCTTTGAGGCTGACGAAAGACTTTTTGAGAGTGCGGGCAGCTTTAACTCAACCGAGTTTTATGCGAATCAATCAGGGGAAGCGGATAAGTATATTCCTGTATTAATAGAGAGCAGTGGCAGTATAAGAAAAAGCTTCTACTCGTTAAGCGAGATAAGTCCATATATAAAGGATGGCTTTATTGCAGTAGAGGATAAGCTTTTTTATGAACATGAAGGTATAGATATCAAAAGAACTTTAATGGCTGTGGCAAATTATGTTTTGGGTAGAGAGAAGGTTTTCGGTGCTTCTACCATAACCCAGCAGGTAATTAAAAACGTCAGCGGAGATAATCAGCCTACCGTAAAACGAAAGCTGCAGGAGATTGTCAGAGCAATACATTTGGAAAGAGGTTATACAAAGGACCAGATACTTGAGGTATATCTTAACGTAATTCCAATGAGTGAGAATATATACGGAGTGGGTGCTGCCTCTAGGGCATATTTCGGTAAAGCTCCATGTGATCTTTTACCTGAAGAGGCAGCTATGCTTATCGGTATAACGAATGCTCCGACAGCCTACAATCCATATATCAATCCCCAGGCTTGCCTGAAAAAGAGAAATATCGTTCTCTCGGTTATGAGAGATGACGGGGTCATAAGTGAGGAGGAATATGTCCGAGCGAAAGCAACGCCTATAAGCGTTATTGCCAGAGCTGATAGAGAGGATAGGATAGATTCATGGTTTATAGAAAGAGTGATAGATGAGATAGTTGAGGATCTTGGTGAAAAATACGGTGCTTCACGGTCTGCTGCACGTCTTATGCTACTTGGCGGAGGATATAAGGTATATACAACCATGAACCCCTTTGTACAGAGTACACTGGAGAATTACTTTGAAAACACTGATAATTTTCCGACGCAGCTGTCCGACGGATTAAATTTCGCCATGACTGTCACCGATTCGAAAAGCGGATGCCTTGTGGGAATGGTGGGTAATGTAGGTAAAAAGACCGCTAATAGATTGTTGAACTATGCGACAGTTCCGCATATACCCGGCTCAACCCTGAAGCCTATTGCTCTTTATGCTCCGTTGATAGACGACGGAATAATAAACTGGTCAACCGTTTTTGACGACGTTCCCGTAAATTTCATTGAAGAAAACGGAGAATGCCGTGAATATCCACATAATTCGCCTAACGTCTACGACGGACTCATTACAGTTAAGGACGCAATCAGAAAATCAAAAAACACCGTAGCGGTAAGGCTTTGCAATATAAGAACGTCTAAATCCGTTTTTACTTCTTTACAGCGTGATTTTGGGTTTAAAGGTCTGATCGAAAATGAAAACGGATTAACCGATGTGGCGGTGGCACCTATGGCACTGGGACAGCTCGGTAGAGGCGTTACGCTTCTTGAGATGACTGAGGCGTTCAGCGTCTTTCCAGGGGAAGGAAATTTAAAGGAGGCTATAAGCTATCTTTGTTTAATTGATTATAAAGATAACTTGGTTATAAAAAAAGAGCAAAGCAGCCGTAGATTATTTAAAGACACCACCGCAAGAATAATGAATCAACTGCTGATGACGGTAACTGATGACGGAACGGCGGGGAAGATTAATTTGAATGAAAAGCTTAACACAGCGGGTAAGACCGGAACCTCGGGAGGAAGCAAGGACAAAAGCTTTATTGGATACACTCCATATTTTACTGCGGGTATTTGGTGTGGCTACGGTAATGGAGGCCACAGTATAGGTAGCTTATCGAAAAGCCATCTGGAAATATGGGACGAGGTCATGACATTGATACACGGGGAAATAATTAATAATGGAGAAATTGAAAAATTTTCAACGGAAGGATTGATCCATTTGCCATATTGTATGGATTCCGGAATGATGTATACCGATACCTGCAGATATGATGTACGCGGTAGCAGAATGGAATATGGTTGGTTTTGTGAGGATAATTGTCCTAGAGAGAAATGTAACAGGCATGTTTTATGCAATTATGACAGTAGGACAAAGGCTATAGCCTGTGACGGATGTCCCGAGGAGGACATAGTAAAGGTAGCCTTGATTTCGGTGGAGGATCGGGTTTTTCCGAAGGAGGTTTTCGTTACGGATGCAGAATTTGTATACCGTGATATAGACAGGTATACCGAACGGCCGATTGATTATGAATTGCCGTATTTTGAATATGCACTTCCTGATGGGGTGTTTGTAGGTAAGAGTAAAAGTAAAAAACAGTTTAATTCAAATTGCTATATTCATGATGATTAGCTATTTACTTTTTTATCCTTTTGTGATACAATAAAGCAAAAGGAGGTGTGCCATGGAATACGAGGTTGTTTATTCGGGAAGAAAAACTGTATCCCTTTGTATAAAAGAAGGGAAACTTGTTGTAAGGGCACCCTTCAAAACGGGGAAGCAACGCATAGAAAAAATCGTTTCTTCTCACCGTGATTGGATAGAAAAGCATACGGCAAGGCAGATTGAAAGAAACAAAAAATACGAGGATCTGACCGAGGAAAAGATAGAACTGCTGCGTAAGGAGGCGAAAAGAATAATGCCTCTTAAGGTCGCCTATTATGCTAATATTATGGGTTTAAAATACGGCAGAATAACAATAACCGGTGCAAAAACCAGATTTGGCTCCTGCTCGTCCAAGGGCAATCTATCCTTTTCCTACAGACTGCTGTTTTATCCAAACGAGGCGATAGATTACGTTGTTGTTCACGAGCTTGCACACCTTGTTGAGATGAACCATTCGCAAAGCTTTTATAAAATAGTTGAATCAGTTCTTCCTGATTACAAGGAAAGAAAAAAGCTGTTAAAAAAATAAAACGGAAAACGCGAAAACGTTTTCCGTTTTTTATTAGAATTCAAGCTGGCTGGAAGCTAATTTGTCACCCTCGTAGCATAGCTTAAGAGAGAAGAATCTTCTTTCCTTTTCCATAAGTTCAAAGAAAATTTTATCTCCCTCCCAAATCGGCAGGGAAGAAATACTTTCTTTATTTACCCACTCCAGCTTTCCTTCGTCACAGTTATAATCAATCTCACCCTCATAATCGGTAGCGGTAAACAGGTGCATATACTCGGTTCCATACAGATCGGACACAAAGGTTATTATGCCACGATAATTCAGGTTTTTTACCAAAAGCCCGGTTTCCTCCTTGATCTCGCGTCTTGCACAATCAAAGGGGCTTTCGCCTTCCTCAAGCTTGCCACCAACTCCAATCCATTTGTCCTTATTCATATCGTTGACCTTTTTGATTCGGTGTATCATAAGATACGCCCCATCCTTTTCAATATAGCAAAGAGTAGTGTTAAACATATTAAAACCTCGTCAGTGTTATAACTATATTTTAGCATTTTTTGAGGTGAATTTCAAGCGAAAAAATAAAGTGTATATTTTTTGTTAATATTACTAAAAACTATTGACATTTATTATAAAAGGTGTATAATAGTTAAGTGGTTAATTATTTACCGCTTAATTATTTTGAAAGGAATAAAATGATGCCTGATTCTAAGCTTTCAAAAGCTATTAATATGATGATAAAGACAGATCGTATGCATCGTGCTTTGATTGATTGCCGCATAAGCACGCTTGGTATACACCATACTCAGCATAGGATGCTTATGCATCTTGCCTGTCACTCAAGTCTGCCTTCTCAGAAGGAGCTTGCCGATCATCTTAACATAACTCCTGCGGCTGTAACGGGAGCATTGAAAAAGATGGAGGCTGACGGTTACGTTGAGCGAACGCTTGGTCATGATAACAGATACAACGAGCTTCGTATAACCGAAAAGGGAAGAGCTTTAGTTTCCAAGAGCTGCAAGATCTTCAGTGAGACGGATGCCGCAATGTTTGAGGGCTTTACTGACGAAGAGCTTGACAGCTATATTTCCTGTCTTGAAAGGTTGCAGGAAAACATCAGAAAACAATGCGAAAGGAAAATGATCAATGAAAAGATGGATTAAATATATTAAGCCTTACCTTAGCTCGTTTATTCTTGGCCCGTTGGGCATGATCGTTGAGGTTATCGGTGAAATGTTTATGCCTCTGCTTCTTGCAGAGCTTATAAATAAAGCGAACGATGAAGTTCTGACAGTCCCCGGTAGCATCGGTATCGCCGGAAAGCTAGTTGTGATAGTTGCTCTTATGATGTCCGGTGGTGTTGCAGGTGCGTATTTTGGTGCTAAGGCGTCTGTAAATTTTGCCGCTGATCTTCGTCGCGATCTTTACAGTAAGGTACAGCAGTATTCCTTTGCTAATATTGATAAATTTTCTGCCAGCTCCTTAGTTACCAGAATGACTAATGACGTAACACAGCTTCAGAACTTTGTAAATATGCTTCTTCGTATGGCACTTCGTTCTCCCGGAATGCTTATTGGAGGCATAATTATGGCTGTAAGCCTTAAGCCGAGTCTTTCGGTTATTCTTGCGGTAACTATGCCCATTATGCTTGTCGTTCTCGGCCTGCTTATCAGACTTGGCTTCCCCAGATTTGAAAAGCTGCAGAAAAAGGTGGATAAGCTTAATTCCACCGTTCGAGAGAACGTTACCAACGTTCGCGTTGTAAAATCCTTCGTTCGCGAGGATTATGAGATCAACAAATTTGCAACAGACAATGCCGATCTTAAGAATAGCGGCATGAATGCGGTCAAGGTACTTATCTGGGCAGGTCCCGTAATGAACATCTTTATGTACGTTACTGTTATCGCGGTTATTTGGTCTGGTCACAATATCGTGCTTGAAGGAGATATGCTGGTTGGTGATCTTTCTGCGTTTATAACTTATACTACACAGATCCTTTCCTCTCTTATGATGGTGTCCATGCTCTTTATGTTTGCCTCCCGTGCCATCGCATCGGGTAAGCGAGTATGCGAGGTTCTTGATGAGAAAATCGATATAAACGATGATAATTCCTCAGCAGAACACATAATCCATTCCGGCAATATAGAATTTAAGAATGTTTCTTTCAGATATTATAAGAACAGCGAGGAGGCCGTTCTTAACAACATTAACCTTTCAATTCCTGCGGGCTCTACCGTTGGAATTATTGGTTCCACCGGTTGCGGTAAAACCACGCTTGTTTCTATGATCCCACGTCTTTATGACGTTGACGAGGGTGAGGTGCTGATCGACGGCGTTAACGTAAAGGATTATTCTCTTACTAATCTTCGTGACGGTATCGGCATGGTTCTTCAGAAGAACCTGCTATTCTCGGGTAGTATCGGCTATAATCTTCGCTGGGGTAATGCGGATGCAACCGATGAGGAAATGATAAGATCTGCTGAGCATTCGGCTGCTCATAAGTTCGTTTCTACATTCAGCGAGGGTTATGAAACCTCTCTTGAAAAGGGCGGTATGAACCTTTCCGGTGGACAGAAGCAGAGACTTTGTATCGCGAGAGCTTTGCTTAAAAAGCCGAGCATCCTCATACTCGATGACTCTACCAGTGCAGTTGATACAGCTACCGAGGCACAGATCAGAGAGGCCTTTGCTACAGACCTTCCCGATTGTACCAAGATTATTATTGCACAGAGAATCAGCTCGGTCAAGGATGCAGATTTTATTGTTGTAATGGATGACGGTTGTATAACCGGCATTGGTACTCACGAGGCTCTTCTAGAGTCTAACGAGGAGTATAGCGAAATTTATTATTCTCAGATGGATAAGAAGGAGGCGTAATATGGCTAGAAATCTCGAAGAACTTAAAAAGCAATATAACAGCGTCTCCCACGGCACCTCGCTCAGAGGTGGCGGGCCCGGTAATAAGCACGGAGTAAAGGGTAAAGGCAAGCCCAAGAATATGGGCAAGACCGTCGGCAGAATACTTTCCTACGTTGGAAAATACAGATATCTACTGATACTGGTATTCTTGTGTATGTTTCTTACTACGGTCAGCTCACTTTGTGCAGGATATCTTATTGCTCCTATTATCAACCGACTTACTCTTGCAGTAAATCCGAATGCCGAGCTTTCTCCAAGTGCACTGGAAATTGCAGCCGACAAAATAATAGCTGCGTTCGTAGATACCCCCTTGATATCATCGCTTATGGTAAATACTGCAGCCGAGGTTACGGTTTACGTTTTTGCCGCGTTGATTATTCTTGCTTTGGTATACAGTATTTCTGCTTTTGGTAGCTACGTTCAGGGCAGACTGATGCTTGAGGTGTCACAGAACTCGATTAAAACGATCAGAGATGATCTTTTCAAGGCACTTCAGAGGCTTCCCGTAAGATATTTCGACTCTCATCCCACCGGTGAGATCATGAGCCGCTTTACCAACGACGTTGATAATATAGACGTAATGCTTAACAACTCGCTTACCTCTATTGTCAGCGGTGTAATTTCTCTTACCGGAACCTTCATCTTTATGCTTACAACTAACGTGTGGCTTACTCTCATTACCGTTCTATTTCTTCCTCTGCTTATGTTTGCTGCAGGTACTATCGCTAAAAATTCTTCAAAGTACTATAGTGCTCAGCAGGCCGCTTTAGGTGCGGTGAACGGATATATCGAGGAAACCATCAGTGGTCAGAAGGTTGTTAAGGTGTTCAATCACGAGGATGAATGCATCGAGGAGATGACTTCTCTTAACGAGGATCTTCGTAATAAGCAGGAGAAGGCACAGTTCTGGGGTGGTGTGACCGGTCCTATAATGCATAATATAAGCCTTATCTCTTATGCGGTTACTCTTGGTGTTGGAGGTATTCTTATTGTTACCACAAACTTTACACCGGGTGCACTTACTGTATTCGCGAACTATTCTAAGCAGTTTTCTATGCCTATAAGCCAGCTTTCTCAGCAGGTTTCTACACTTTTTGCAGCCCTTGCGGGTGCAGAGCGTGTGTTTAACGTTATTGACGAAGCTCCCGAGCTCCCCGATGCAGATGATGCCATTGAGGAGCCTATCAAGGGACACGTGATCATGGAGAACGTTTCCTTTGGATATAATCCCGATAAGCTGGTTCTTAAGAATATTTCGCTCTATGCAAGACCCGGTCAGAAGATCGCATTTGTAGGATCTACTGGTGCCGGCAAGACTACCATTACTAATCTAATTAACCGGTTCTATGATATTGAGGAGGGAACTATTACCGTTGACGGTAAGCCCTTGAAGTCCTATAAGCGTGATTTCCTTCGCAAGAATATTGCTATGGTTCTTCAGGACACCCACCTCTTTACCGGAACTGTAATGGAAAATATCCGTTACGGTAGGCTTGATGCTACCGATGAGGAGGTTATCGCAGCTGCCAAGACAGCAAGTGCACATAGCTTTATCATGCGTCTTGAGAATGGATATGACACGGTGCTTGAGGGCGACGGAGCAAATCTTTCTCAGGGTCAACGTCAGCTACTGAATATAGCACGTGCAGCAGTATCCAAGGCTCCTATACTCGTGCTTGACGAGGCGACATCCTCCGTTGATACACGTACGGAGCGTCATATCGAGAGAGGTATGGATAGACTTATGAAGGATAGGACTACATTCGTAATTGCTCACCGCCTTTCCACCGTCCGTAACTCTAACGCTATTATGGTGCTGGAGCAGGGCGAGATAATCGAGAGAGGAGATCACGACGATCTCCTGGCTCAGAAGGGTAGATACTATGAGCTATACACCGGCTTAAAGGAGCTGGATTAATGAATACAGAGTGCCACGGAGAATACCGTGGCACTTTTAATGATTTTTAACTATTTTATTATTGACAATAGTATTTTTTTCCATTATACTAAAATAAAAAGGGAAAAGGAGATCCGTTATGAAGATTATTAAAAAAATACTCTTTACTCTCGTTGCTTTATCTATGGTCTTTGGAATGCTATCCTGTAGTATGATAGGAGGCATGAATTCTGACGCATCGCCCGAAGGCGGCTACGGAGGCTCGTATGGAGATGGATATTGGGGAGGCTCTAGTTCAGATAAGGGCGAATCATCGGGTGGAAGCGACTATGCTCCAGGTGCTCCTGATGGTGGCGTATCCGATGGAGATGATGCTTTTTTACCCGATGCTGTACCGGATGGTGGTGCAGACGGTGACATCAGTGACGAGGGCGGTGAAATTGAGGGGGATGACGCTACCGATGAAACCCCTGATGTGGATACGGATAACGTGATACTTCCTTCAGGAATGATAACAGCCGGTGCGTGGAACGATAATGATAATTATAACGCTTGGCGTGCTCTTTTCGAGCAGGGTGAGAACGGAAACGGCAAATTCTTTAATTATACCAGACCCGCTGCTTCCTGGGGATATAATTCCCTGAGAAGAGTAAAGGTGACGGTTAGCTGTAACGAAAGCCCGGTAGCCGGTGCAGAGGTTGTTGCATGTAATTCCAACGGCGAGCCTCTGTTTAAGGCCGTAAGCGATGCTGCAGGTAATGCTTATCTGTTCACAGAAGAGGAAAGCGGCAGTATTAAAGTAGTCAGCGGTGAAGGTCAAGCAACTGCAGAGTTTGATAAGGATAACCGTGAGCTTTCCGTAAGCCTTGATAAGAGTGCTGATAAGCTTAACGTTATCGAAATTATGCTTGTCGTTGACGTAACAGGATCTATGGGTGACGAGCTCTATTTCCTTAAGGCTGAGCTTTCGGATATGATTAATAAGATAATAGCGGATAATCCAGGATGCAGAATAAAGCTTGCATTGTTGTTCTATCGCGACACAGATGATAAGGTTCCGTTTGACTATTATGATTTCGCAGATATTACCTCTGCTGATAGCTATGTGCTAACCGAAAAGCAGAATGCTATTAATGGTCAGAGTGCAACCGGAGGCGGTGATTATCCTGAGGCAGTAGACGAGGCATTGTATATGGCCGTTAACAAGCAGTGGAGCACCGGCAGCACAACCAAGATTATCTTCCACGTGCTTGATGCACCAGCACACAACGGTTCTAAATATGCAGAAAAGCTTGTAAACGCCACAAATATCGCGGCAGAAAAGGGAATCCGCATTTGTCCTATTATCTGTAGCGGTGCTGCTGAGGAAACCGAGTATACCATGCGTGAGGCTGCAATTTATACCGGTGGTACGTTCATCTTCGTTACCGATGACTCCGGAATTGGCGGCTCTCATCATGATCCCGAACTTCCTAACGTGACCATAGAGCTTTTAAATTCTCTTATGGTTCGTCTTGTAAACGGATATCATACCGGAAATTTTGCCGACCCGATTTACTGGAAGGAAGATCCAAATCTTAATAATAAATAACACAAAAGGCGAGTCTTTTCAGACTCGCCTTAATTTATTCTTTTATGCAAGCTTTACAAGAGCTTTCTCAATTCTGGAGAGAGATTCCTCTTTGCCGATAACCTCCATAATTTCGGTTGCACCGCCGGGAGTAGCAGTCATACCGGAAACTGCGATACGGATGCACCACATGAGAGTACCGGTCTTGATCTGAAGCTTCTCTGCGATAGGCATAAGCGAAGCGAAGAGTGTGTCATTGTCAAAGCTTTCTACGTTCGAAAGAACTGCGTTTGCTTCGGTTAGGACGGTCTTAACAATGTCGAAATCAGCGATCTTGTTCTTCTTGTTAAGGAAGAGCTCCTTTTCATACTCAGGAAGAGTGATGAAGAATGCCATTTTTTCGTTAATTTCAGAAAGCTTAGCAATTCTGGTCTTAAGAAGACCGAGCATTTTTGCCTTGTTAATATTTGCGGGGATTTCGACCTTGATAAAGCCTTCGATAAGCTCTGCGAATTTCTGGTCATCAAGCTTATGGATATATTCACCGTTGAACCAAAGCAGCTTTTCGAAATCAAATACAGAGGGAGATTTGGAAACACCGTCGATGGTGAAGGCCTCCTTTAACTCCTCAAGAGTAAAGAACTCCTGCTCTCCGCCCTTGGGACACCAGCCGAGAAGGGAAATATAGTTGATAATAGCCTCGGGAAGATAGCCGTCAGCAACGAGATCCTGGAAGGATACAGCACCGTGACGCTTGGAAAGCTTGGATACGTTGCCCTCTGCGTCCTTACCCATAAGCAGGGGAAGATGAACGTAAGTGGGTCTTTCCCATCCGTACGCGTCATAAAGAAGAACGTACTTGGGGGTAGATGTGAGGTACTCGGAGCCTCTTACAACGTGTGTAACACCCATAAGATGGTCGTCAATAACGTGGCAGAAATTATAAGTAGGATAACCGTCCGCCTTCATGAGGATCTGATCCTGAAGCTCCTCGTTATTCATAGAAATATCGCCAAACACCTCGTCGTGATAGCTTGTCACACCCTCGGTGGGCATCTTCTGACGGATAACGAAGGGAAGTCCTGCGGCAAGATTTGCCTCTACTTCTTCCTTGGAGAGATTACGGCAGTGTCTGTCATAACCGCCGGTAGCATCCTCCTCGTGAAGCTTTTCAAGACGCTCCTTGGTGCAGAAGCAGTAGTATGCATGTCCCATCTCAACGAGCTTTTTTGCATACTCCATATAAATCTCCTTGCGTTCAGATTGAACGTAGGGGCCGTGATCTCCACCAACGTCGGGACCTTCATCATAGTGAAGTCCGGTGGTTGCAAGGGTGGATTTGATAACGTCGGTAGCACCCTCAACAAGTCTTTCACGGTCGGTGTCCTCTATACGAAGAATGAACTTACCACCATCGTGCTTTCCGATAAGATATGAATAAAGTGCAGTCCTCAGGTTACCTATATGCATATAGCCGGTAGGGCTGGGTGCAAATCTTGTTACTGTCATTTTATATACTCCTTTATGGTAAATCAAAAAATTCATTTTACATTTTAACATAAATTTAATATTTAGTCAATCCAAATGTGTAAAATTATTTGACAATCTGTGATAAAATATGTTAAAATACATTTAAATTAATGTTAAAAGGAGAAAAATAGGTGTTTAAAACAACCTTTTCAAAATATCTGACTGCCTTTGTAATAATCATTCTGGTCAGCTTTGTTATTCTTGCCGGTATAATTACCTCCATGGTTCGTAACTATGCCTTCAGTGATACTGAGCAGAGGTTGGATAAGGAGAGCTCTATTATAGTAGAGGTAATTATGGCTGACGGACTAGGTCCGCTGGGTGAGGAGATAAATGCAGTTGCCGAAACCATAGAGCCGATGGTTAATCTTATTTCAGACTACGACGTTGCAATAATTGATAAAAACGGTAAGATCATTTTGTCCACGGCTCATACATCTGACGGCGATCTTAAGGCGGCTAGCGTGGATCTGGAGAAGGGCTTTGGAACTATAAAGATTTCTTATTTTGAAAAAAGAATAGATGCTAACGGAGAGGAGAGCTACGTTTATAACGGAACACTTGGCGAAGCCCTAAAGGATCAGTACATGGCTATAGCAAAGCCTGTATATAGGGACGGCGAAACCGAATGCTACGTAATAACCTTCACATCCACCAATAAAGAGAACGCCTTCGTTAAGATTACCAGACAGGTTGTAATTAACAGCTCTATCTGGGTCCTCATGGCTGCGGTGATCGCGGCTTACTTTATCACGGAACGAATCGTTCATCCGCTAAAAAGAATGACGAACGCTGCCAAGAAATTTGCTAAGGGGGATTTCTCGGTAAGAGTTTCTGTTAGTAAGCAGAATGACGAGGTTGCCGAGCTTGGCAAGGCCTTTAATAATATGGCAGAATCGCTGGATAATCTGGAAAAAATGCGTAATTCCTTCCTTGCAAACATTTCACATGACCTTCGTACGCCTATGACGACCATATCAGGCTTTATTGATGGAATTAACTCGGGTGCTATTCCTCCTGAAAAGCATGAATATTATCTTGGTGTTATTTCAGCCGAGGTTCATAGACTATCCCGCCTTGTTTCTCAGCTTCTTGACGTTTCTAGGCTGGAATCGGGTGAGAGAAAGTTTACTTATACCGATTTCGATATTGCCGAGGTTGCAAGAATAATATTGATTTCCTTTGAGCAGAAGATAGAGGACAAGCGTCTTGATGTGGAATTTGATTCGGAGTTTGACGGAATGTACGTACGTGCGGATAAAGACGCAATATACCAGGTTTTGTATAACCTCTGTCATAATGCGATAAAATTCGCCAGGGAAGAGGGAAAGCTCAGAATCAGAATATCAAAGATTACCGACACCAAAATAAAGGTAGCAGTATATGATCAGGGCCAGGTTATCTCAGAAGAGGATTCAAAGATGATCTTCGATAGATTCTATAAGACCGATAAGAGTCGTGGACTTGATAAGACGGGCGTAGGTCTTGGTCTTTATATATCTAAAACCATTATTGATGCACACAATGAGACCCTGGGAGTGGAATCGGTGGAAAATGACGGCTGTGAGTTCTGGTTCACTCTTACCGAGGGAACCCAGCCTCAGAAGCGTAAGCCACAGCTTCTTGATAAATAAAATAAAGAATGCCGCACTTTATGAAAACAAAGTGCGGCTAAAATTTTAGGCAGAAATGGTTTACGCGTTGACAGTGCCGGTAATAGTCAAGGTGGCCACGCCGGGCGAGGTCGTAACTATGCCGCTGATAGGATCCCGAGCGAAGGTTGCCGCAGGCACGGGAATCGCACCGCCTATTGTTGTAAATTCACCAGTTTCTTCGTTGTAGGTGTATTCTGTTCCTTCAGCCAGTTCCTCGCCGTTTAGGGCTACTGTAATATTGGCAAGCGGAGGATTGAATACATCCGAAACTGTCAGGTTGTCGGTTGCTACTACGTCGGTGTTTCCGTTGTTCTGAATTATAAACGTATAGGTAAGCTGATCACCGCAGGTTATTTCACCGGGACACATTGCCTTTGCTATTGAGAGAAGCGGTTCTTCTCTGGTTGTGACAATGGCATTGTCGGTTAGTTCATCGCAAACACCTTCACCGCTCGCGGTAACGTTGTTAAATATTGAAGATCCCTGAGATAACGGTGCGAAATCATTTGCTGTCGCTTCGTATAGAATAATTACGTTACCTCCAGCAGGAACGTCGATGCCGGTTATTATCAGATTTTCGCTCGCCTCTATCGTAGGAGCAGGCTGCAGTATACCGTTCTTATAGTAAACTATAGATCCTTCCACGTATGTGAGAGGTATAAGAGCCGCATCGCCACCGGGAAGGGTATATGCACCAAGATTGTCAGTTAGGGTTAGTCCGTTCTTTGCCACGCTATCAGCGTTAGCTAAAGTAATTGAATAGACTATTCCGTCACCTGGGCCGTAGCTTGTAGTGATCGCTGTCTTAGTAAGAGATAAGCCTGAAATGATCTGTCCTTCGGTTACGTTGGAATTTGTAACCCTTCCGCCGTAGGAAAGGGTAGCCTGATTATAAAATGTTGCCATTTAAATCTCCTTGTCTTTTATGGATGGAATAACCATCTGATTACAGTATATGATAAAAGACAAAATACGCCAATTTATTTGCTCGAATTTCTATTGACTTTTCAACTATTATATGTTACAATTATCAAAGGCAATGCGGGTATGGCGGAATTGGCAGACGCGCCAGACTTAGGATCTGGTGTTTACACGTGCAGGTTCGACTCCTGTTACCCGCACCAAACAGAAAAAAATACGAACCCTGAGCAATCAAGGTTCGTATTTTTCTTTACAAAGGATTATTTTGGAGTGCAGATTTTAAGTTGGCAAAAACAAAGGGGTGGGGCATATTTCCAACCCTAA
>JAZSEC010000040.1:0-16146 GCA_045531485.1 Eubacteriales bacterium
TGCAAACGGAGGCACGACGAAGGGCATCTTCTTCGATATTCAGACAGAGTCCGTCCTCACCTATGATGACTATCTCAAGCAGCAGCAGGAAGAGGAGGATCGCCTTGAATCCGAGAAAGAGCAGACAAGACGCGAGGAGGAGCTTCGCAAGGTCCTTTCCGGTAAGGGAATTTCTATCCTGGGCGACAGCATCTCCACCTACCAGGGCTGGTCAAATAATACCTCGTACAATTCTACAATAGGCTCTAACGCGGTTTACTATACAGGAAGCAGAGATAACTTTACCGCCGTAAATGAGACATGGTGGATGCAGACTGTAAATCGTGCGGGTCTTGATCTGGTTGTAAATAACTCCTGGTCCGGCGATGAGGTAACCGGTCGAGGCGTTTCCCGTGCAGAACAGCTTCATAACAATGAGGGCAGGGAGCCCGATATTATAGCAGTTTACCTTGGTATCAATGATTTCCGCAGAGCAAAGACCGTTGAGGAATTTAAGGCCGCGTACGATGCTATGATCTCGGCTCTGATGAGAAAATACGTTGGCAAGGATGTTTATCTCTTCACTCTTGTCTACACTACAAATCTTGAAAATTCCAGCATTAACCCCGATGATGTTGTAAAATTCAACGAGGTGATTTCTGAAATTGCAGCTAAATACGGCTGCACGCTCGTTGACCTTTATAATAATACGGGCATCAATAAGACCAATCTTGCAACCTATATGGGTGACGGAAAACTTCATCCCAATTATCTTGGTATGGATATGATAACCGATTGCTTTATGGATGCACTTTTAAAGAATTACGTTACCGACGTAAAGGCAACCGAGCTCTCCTATATTGGTGAGTCGCAGTACAACATTTCCGATACAGCCCCCGAGCTTATGCTTTCTGTTAGTTATTTCAACGGTAGAACCGAGGAGATCTCCCTAACAGAGGATATGTACGTTGTGGAGGATAGCTATGTTGTTCCCAACTTTACCGTTGCCGGTGAATACTCGGTAAAGGTTCGATATATGGGTGTGAAAACAGCCTTTGTTTAGAGGTGGTTGACCCCGATGCGGGCATTCTTATTAAGAATGAAGAGTTCCTTTACGGTTCATACTTTGACCATGACCGATTTGGCTACACCAAGGACAGAATCACTTCGTCGGCATATAATTTGATAAGATCTGCCGATGCACTTCACTATGCTCAGGATATAACCATAAAGGTTACCGATACAGATCTTACAAATTACAAGGTGACCCTCGGATACTTTGATAAGGACGGCAACTACACCGGACGTACCGCTATGCTTCCCATGACGAATGGAGAGCTTACTATTAAAGCAAGCGAAATGTCGGGGTCGTATTTCCGCGTAAACGTTTACATTTATAACGGCGGCTTTACCAGGGTGCCCGAAAGTGCTAATATAGTTGTTTATGGCGATGGAGATACTCCTGACGCTGAAAGACCTTGGGAGGGAAAGAAGATAACCATTCTTGGTGACTCTATTTCCACGGGAGGTTATCCCGGTATGCTTGCAAATATGTCCGGTGCTACGATTCAAAATCTTTCTGCCTCCGGCGTGCTTCTTACGGGCGGACTTACAGGTATGGTTACAGGTGTTGATGCTGACGCCGAACTTGTAATAGTCTTTGGCAGAACAAACGACTATTGGCATAAGAACGTCGATATCGGTTCGTCAGATTCCACCGATACCGCTACCTTTAACGGTGCGTTAAGATATATATATAATTATCTTAGAACCAATAATCCCAACGCCGAGATACTCTTCGTTTTCCCGCCTGATCAGACCTTTGGAGGTAAATCCTCCAGCACGGATTTGGGCAAGGGATCTCTCGATGATTTCAGAGCGGCATTCCTTGATTTCTGCGATGAAACGGGTGTAAATTGTGTCAATCTTGCTGAAATCGAATTTGATTCGAGCATTCATTCAGGTGACGGCGTTCATCCCAACACTGAAGGACATCAGATTATTGCAGAAGCAATCTATGCTGCAATTTGTTCCCAATAATATTATAAGAGCGGAGTGAAAACTCCGCTCTTTTCTTTTTGCCGTGCTATGTAATAAACGAAAAAATTACATTAATTTAGGTGTGATACCGGAATATGCAAATAAAGTGGATTTGTACTGACGACTTGACTTATTTATCAAGCTTATGATATAATTTATAAAAAAGAATCGGAGAAATAATTTCCTCTGTTGCAAGGTAACTTATATTTCCGCATATCTGATGCCGTTTTCTAAAGCATATTGTTGTGCGTAGCTGCCTATCGGGGCATAGATGGTGGTATCGTTTATAGTGTTAAATGCCTGTATGCCTATACTTTTTATGCTTTTAGAGAAATCTATTCTTTTCAGTGAGTCGCAGCCGTAAAATGAGCCGTCACCAATGCTGGTAATGCTTTTCGGGATGTTGATATCGGTAAGATCGGTGCAGCAGAAGAACGCAGAGGAGCCTAAATATGCAACGCATTTCGGAAGATGAACGGTAGCGAGGCTGCTGCATCCGTAAAAAGCACCGTCACCTATATAGGATACGCTGTCGGGAAGGGAAATACTTTTCAAATTTGTACAGTAGCGGAAGGACCACATTCCTATAACCTTAACACCGCCTGAAAATATAACGCTGCTTAGATTCTTACAGCGGTGAAAGGCACAAAAATCAATATGAGTAACAGTCTTTGGAATAACGACTTGGGTCAGCTCATCGCAGCTTGCAAATGCCATCATGCCAATACGTAAAATTCCAGCAGGAATAATAACATGTTCGCCGGAACCCAGATATTTTGTAAGTACACCGTCACGAATTACAAAGTCGTTGTTAATCATACAAAAAGCCTCCTGTTTGTTTTTTTACATCTCCATTATAAAACTATTAATGTACCGAAAAGCGTACATTAAAAAGAGGTAACATGAATAACGGTCTTTACTTTTATTTTACGATATGATATAATAAATTACCCAGTATAATTTACGGAGGATGAAATGATTTTTTTCAGAAGAAAAATAGATATATACAGCAAAAAGCGTGGGGCAGCGGGCAGGCTTTCCAATTTTACGAAGCGTAGCTTTGTTTTCGACGGAATTGAATGCAGATCCATTGAGGGCGTGCTTCAAAGCTTTAAGTTCAAAAATCCCTCAGAGCAGGTAATAATTTGCGGTCTGTGGGGCATTCAGGCAAAGCTAACCGGCGAGCTTCGGGACTGGAAGCAGGATCAAATTTTATACTGGAATGGGGAAGAGTACCCTCGCTCTTCTACTGAATATCAGCAGCTGCTTGATAGACTTTATCTTACGGTTTATGAGCAGGACGAGGGCTTCAGAAATGATCTTAAAAGGGTTAGAAAATGCGAGCTTGTTCATAGCATAGGCTCCTCCGATCAAACCAATACGATTCTTACTGAGGATGAATTTATCTCAAGGCTTAAAGGACTCTATGTTAGTGTATAGGATTAAATAATAAAGCAGCAAGGCAATACCTTGCTGCTTTTCTTTGTTTAGTTAATGGTTAGATTTTCGGTTTTCGAGGATTTCATAAAGCTGATATAGGTCGTTCCTCGGTTAACGGTAAGCTTTTCGCCTTCAAGCGTATAAAATGTCATAATGCCACCGGACGTTGCAGTCCATCTTATCTCGGTATAGCTACCACCGGTGAAGTAATATCCTATGCCACCACCTATGGTATCCATAACCATTTGACTGCATTCTGAATTATCATAAGTGATAGAATCGGCAAATAAAACAAGGCAGTTTGTGAATTCAACTTCATTTCCGTTTATTGCGTCAACTCTTTTTTCGCCGTTATAGTAGAGGGTGTAGCTTGATGCTTCCTCGTTGTATCGAAGCTCACTGACCGATTCCTCAGACTGCTTGATCGTAACTGATGTGGCGGGAGAAGCATGAATTATCGGGTTGCTACCAAATGATGGATGAAGATAGGGCAGCGGCATACCGACACTATTGCCTGTTATATCCAAGCCTGCCAGTCCACCGTTGAGCAGATCACAATTCGTATATATGTTTTGGGTATATTCGGTATAATGATATCCGCTGTGCTTGGATAAATCCAGCTCTGAGCCACTAATGTCACAGCTTGTATATGCGATATTATCATCATTTCCACCGGAAATAAGAATGCCACCGAAGTATTTTGCAATATTGGAAATATAACCACGCGTTAAGGTTATAGATCCTATTTTCCATAGGCTTATGCTTTCGGGAATAAAGGCTACGAGCCTGGTTTTACCATCCTCGGTTGGAAGCTCGCAGAGAAGCTCTGCACTAGATAATCCAAACGTGGGAAGGTCAGCGTTCATAACAAACGCCAACGTACCCGAATTTGATTCTTCCTCAGTTATCTCCAGCCCGGTTAACCTGCTGGTGTATTCGGGTATGTAAATTTCAGGCTCCTTCGGTGTCTCGTCCTCGGGCGTTTGATCGGGCTCGGCATCAGTAGGAAGCTCGTTTTCGTCCTTGCCATCTGTAGAATCCTCCGGATCCTTATCCTCGTCCGTATCCGTCTTATCGCCTATATCCTGCCAGCCGTCTACGCTAAAGCCAAACGTACATGCCAGAATAATTGCAGTTAGAAAAAAAGCAATCAGCCTTACGGGATTGCTTGATGATTTCTTATTCATTTTGTACCTCCTTGTGCACACCTTGCGTGTGCACACGCTAATTATCAAAATTAATCCTTGTCGTTATAACGAAGCCAAGCCTCAGCGAACTCAAACGACTCTGCAAGTCCGTTTGTAATCTTCTGCTTTTCAGGCTTCTTTGTCTTGCTGTCAAGCAGCTGTACCATGATAGTACCGGGGACAGTGTGATCTCCCTTAGGAGATTTTTTGTCTGACATAATCATCATATAGACGTAGTATTTTTCCGACAGATCGCCGTAGAAAATATCGTCACCCTGGCGTACGATAGGCTTGCCCTTGTATTCAACAAACTCATCTGCAGTAACGCCTTCAAAATTTAACATAGGTAAATTCTCCTTTCATAATATTTGAAAATGACGGCGGCATGTCCACTTCAAGACTATCTTATCAAAGCATATGTCTTATGTAAATAGCTTCGACAAAGGTCGAGTGTGTGTACATATCGCACGAAGGGTCAATCCTTTACATAAGGTGTGAAGGTTAGGGAAAAACGCCCTGAATTCGCATTTTTCAGCGTTAATCCGAAGATCGCATCAGCCTTAGCGGACAGCTCCTTCTGTCGACCTACCGACTCGCCAAGCTCCTTGTATGAGGAGGGCTTGGTAATAACGGGAAAGTCGCTCATCTTCTTGATTCTTTTCAGTAATGACCGACCGACAGAGTCCATCGCCAGAACCTGCGTATAAGAGGGAAGTGCCCTTACGTCGGAGGAGGTAACGCCGAAGTAGGTGTTCCATATTGCTCGCTTGATTCTGGTCTTTGTGTACCTTTTCGTTTCGGTCATAGACGTCAAAGAGGAAATGCTGGTTGCCTCTGCACTCATATCGCAAAGACGGTTATATAAACCTCCCGCAGCCTCGTGTATATTGCTTTCTGCGTTGGGAGTATTTAATCTGAATGAGGATACCACGCTAAGATCAAGACGTGAAATATCCGAGGGCATCTTGCCGCCCTCAATGGCTTTTAAATAAATATGTTTTGCTTTTTCGGGAACATAATCCAAGGCAGAAAGGTTTCCTTCGCTTAATTCCTCTCGGATAGCGGTTGCACTCTGAAATTCTGCCATAGGGTTGATTATATCGTGATATCCCGATCCCGCACGCTTTATTGTTATGGGAACGATGGGACGCTCAAGCTTGTGAATTGCTTTAATATATTCTATTCCAAGTATGTTGTTTGGGGTAAAAAACTCGCGGGAGATCTCTCTGCCATAGATTTTTGAAAGAGCGATCTGGCACAGCTCGGGATAGCCGTATTCCTTATACTCGGGATTTGATGTAAGCGAGTCGAGCGTAAGAGAATACTCATCCGAATTCATAGCGGATGCAATGTTGGACAGCTCGGTTATATCTCCGCTTTCACTGCCAAATGCAAGATAGTCTACGACACCGATTTCACCGGCGATCCTTACACCGCTTTTTGCAAAGAATTCAGCACTGGACATGCAGAAGGGAAAGGGAAGCTCAAGCACAAGGTTGACACCGCACTCAACGGCAGCCTCGGCACGTATAGTCTTATCGCATACGGCGGGATCGGCACGCTGAGTGAAGTTGCCGCTCATAATAGCAATTATAGCCGTATCATCACCAAGTGTACGACGAATCTCCTTGACCTGATACTCATGGCCAAGATGGAAGGGGTTGTATTCCGAAATAATCGCTACGACCTTCATCATGCTTTCCTTTCGATTTTTTCTGAAAATGTGTTGATATTTTCCTTCTGGTAATGTATAATATCTCTGTAAAATAAAATACAGGAGCGTGAAAAATGAAAGTTTTAGTAATTAACGCAGGCTCGTCCTCTCTTAAGTATCAGCTTCTCGACACCGAGAGCGAGGCCGTGCTTGCAAAGGGTAATTGCGAGAGAATCGGCATTGACGGATCCCGCCTTATCCACAAATGCGACGGCAGGGATGAGTACGTAAAGGAAATTCCACTACCTGACCATTCCGCGGCAATGAAGCTGCTTGTTGAAACCCTTGTTGATCCTGCTGTCGGATGCATCGGATCTATTGATGAGATCGAGGCTGTAGGTCACAGAGTGGTTCACGGCGGTCAGTATTTTGCAGATTCCGTGCTTCTTTCCGACGAGGTTCTCGCGGCGGTTGAAAAGTGCATCGTATACGCACCTCTCCATAATCCGGCTCACATAATGGGTATTAAGGGCTGTCTTGATGCTATGCCCGATACTCCTCAGGTGCTTGTGTTTGATACCGCCTTCCATCAGACTATGTCAAAGGAGGCTTACACATACGGCATATCCTACGATATGTATGAGGAATATGGCATTCGTCGTTACGGTATGCACGGCACCTCTCATAGATTTGTAAGCGGTGAGATGATAAATATTATGGGTGGCGTTGCCGAAGGTAAGAAGATAGTGACCTGTCATATCGGTAACGGTTCATCTATAAGTGCCGTAAAGGACGGCAAGTGCGTTGATACATCTATGGGCTTCACACCCCTTGACGGTATATTGATGGGAACAAGATGTGGATCTATTGACCCTGCAATCGTACCCTTCATAATGGAAAAGAAGGGATATACCGCAAAGGAAATGGATAACTATATGAATAAGCAGTGTGGCTTTGCAGGTATTTCCGGAGTTGGCTCTGACTCTCGCGATGTTGAACGTGCGATGAGGGAGGGAAATGAACGTGCTAAGCTTGCGTTTGATATGCTTTGCTATCAGATAAAGAAATATATTGGCTCTTATTCTGCCGCAATGGGCGGTCTTGATGCCATTGTATTTACTGCAGGTATCGGTGAGCATACTCCCTATATCAGAGAAAATGCACTCTCCGGTCTTGAGTATCTTGGAGTTAAGCTTGATAAGGAGAGGAATACCTTTGGCCATTCGTCGACTCCCGTAAAGCTTTCTGCCGACGACTCACGCGTTCTCGTATACATGATCCCCACCAACGAGGAGCTGGTAATCGCCAGAGATACCGCTAAGATCGTATCCGAGATGAAATAAACAAATATTAAGGCACGCACATAGCGTGCCTTTCTTTATATAATAGCATAAATAAAAAAATAAGTCAATAAATGATTAAAAATTATATCGTTATTTCAAGAATATTGGCAATTTCTGATATTTTTGTAGTAATGATTTGGTCGGAGATATCAAAATTCATGGCCTCGCCGTAGATTTTTTCAAGTCGGAAATGAAGATCTGATGCTATGCCGAACCATCGTTGAGCCTCTTTAAGTGCTTCCTCGTGAAGCCATTCTGCCTTTTTTATTTTTTCAAGCTCTAAAGCAGATGGCGAAAAAGCTTCATTTAAGGAGATGCTGCCGTTGTTTTCATATACTATAGCTATGCTAGATTCAGAAAAATAGATTGCATCGGTAAGGCTGGGATCCAGTGCATTGGGAAAATGTGTAAAGCAGATTCTCTCAGCTTTGAGAAGATCCGAAATGTAACTTAAAAATAAGCCGGCAGAATATCGATTGCCGCCGATCGCAATATGATTGATATTCTGTTCCTTTAGCGTGTCCAGATAATGCTCACCGTACCGTCCGAATGAGGAAATGAGTCTGGTGGAGGCTTTACCAACATTTTTCGTTTTGATTTCATTAAATATGCCTTCTGCCAAGCTTTTTGCCTTGAATTTATCAAAAGATGACTTATATACGTTCTTCATCATCTTTGACGACTGACCTGCTTGGGCTAGGTAATCATAGGCTGTTTTATAGGAGAATGACTTCTCGTCGCCTATCTCTATTATATCCTGCTTTTTGGCTGATAGCCACCTATTGTCCCATGCTTCACCGAGGTATATCAATTCGTCAATAGCACCCGGAATCCTGGCATCTCTTTCATGGGGGGCAGTACCGTCTATTATGGCTATTTTTTTGCCACCGAAGGATATTATAACCCCGTCAAGCGATTTAGGATCGGAGGAGCAAACTATTTCCTCTGTGCTGCAGCCTGCTTTAAAGAATATTGAAGATACACGCTTCATAAAGCTGCTTTTTCCGGTGCCCGGGCCACCCTTTAAGGTGTATATTCTGTCGAAATCTCTTGAAGAAAAAACAGAGTCGAAATAACTGATAAATCCTCCGTAGCTATTTGCCGCGGCGAAGAATCTCATTTGTACATTTTTATCTTTTTCGCTCATAATCTGTGCCTCCTTTGCTTTTATATAATATTCTTTTTAAAAAAATCTGACAGTATTTAACTTGACAACTTGAATATATTTATTGTATAATATTATTTTGAAGGAGAATATGCTTATGAAGGTAATTGGACTTTGTGGCGGAAGCGGTAGCGGAAAGGGAAGCGTTTGCCGTATATTTGGCAGACTTGGAATCCCCTCCATAGACACCGATGCCGTATATCACGAGCTTACGTCTGCTCCCGGCGAATGCATTAACGCGTTGGTAAAGGAGTTTGGCAGAGATATTATAACCGAAGAGGGGGCTCTTAATCGAAAGAAGCTTGCATCGGTTGTTTTCTCCGGGGACAGCTCGGATGAAAGGTTAAGAAGCCTTAACCAAATTGCTCACAAATACATTCTTGACGAAACGAGAAATCGACTTAACGGCTTCAGGCTTGATAAGGCAGCTGCTGCGATCGTTGACGCACCCGCTCTTTTCGAATCCGGATTTGATGCTGAGTGCGATATCCTTATATGCGTAATCGCCGACAAGGAAAAACGCGTTGAAAGAATAATGATGCGTGATTCTATTACGAGGGAGGGTGCAGAGGCAAGGATCGCCTCTCAGATATCCGACGAGGAGCTTATTTCACGCTGTGATTACCAGATCAGGAACGACGGTGATTTAGAAGCTCTTAGCAAAGAGGTTCAGGCTGTCCTCAATAAAATACTTGAAAATAATTAACGAAAGGTGATAAATAAAATGAGCGAAAAGACCATTGGACAGGAAATGCTTGATAAGCTTTCCTACAAGAAAAAGAACATTTACGAGGAGGCAACTCCCGAAAAGATCAAGGCTATCTACGACTATGCCGAGGGATACAAGAAGTACCTTGACAGCTCTAAGACCGAGCGTGAGGCAACCGAGAGTGCCATCGCACTTGCAAAGGCACAGGGCTATACCGAGTACAAGCTTGGCGACAAGCTTTCTGTTGGTGATAAGAGATATCTTAACCAGCACGGCAAGAGCCTTATTATCTTCAAGGTTGGTGAAAACGATCTTGAAAGTGACGGCATCAGAATCGTTGCTGCACACGTAGACGCTCCCCGACTTGATCTTAAGCAGGTTCCCATGTATGAGGATTCCGGTATGGCATTTCTTAAGACCCACTACTACGGAGGCGTTAAAAAGTATCAGTGGACATCCATTCCTCTTGCTATTCACGGCGTGATGGTAAAGGCGGATGGCGAGGTTGTAAACGTATGTATTGGTGAGGACGATTCCGATCCCGTATTCTACATTAACGACCTTCTTCCTCACCTTGGTGCTAAGCAGTCCCAGGAGCCTCTTGGCAGTGCTATCAGCGGCGAAACCCTTAATATACTTATCGGCGGTCTTCCTTATGATGACAAGGAGGTTTCCGACAAGATCAAGCTTACTGCACTCTCTATTCTCAATGAGAAGTATGGCGTTACCGAGGAGGACTTTATCTCTGCAGAGCTTTCTCTCGTTCCTGCATTTAAGGCACGTGACATCGGCTTTGACAGAGCACTTATCGCTTCCTATGGCCACGACGACAGAGTTTGTACCTATCCTGCAGTAACCGCACTTCTTGCTAATCCCGATACCAAGCACACCGTTATGGTTGTTCTTGCTGACAAGGAGGAGATCGGCTCTGTTGGTATTACCGGTATGCAGTCTGCCTTCCTCGTTGATCTTATCTCCGAGATCTCTACCTCTCTTGGTAAGAACCCCATTGTTGTAAGAGGAAAGAGCAAGTGCCTTAGTGCCGACGTTACTGCATGCTACGATCCTAACTTTGCTGACGTATATGAAAAGCGTAACAGTGCTATGATCTCCTGCGGTACCACCATGTCTAAGTACACCGGCTCCAGAGGTAAGTCCGGCACCAGTGATGCAACAGCTGAGTTCGTTGGCTTCGTTCGTAAGCTCTTTGCTGAAAACGGCGTTATCTGGCAGACAGGCGAGCTTGGCAAGGTTGACATGGGCGGTGGTGGAACCGTTGCTATGTATATTGCTAATCAGAATATCGAAACCGTTGACCTTGGTGTTCCCGTAATATCCATGCATGCACCCTATGAGGTTGTTTCCAAGGCTGACGTTTACTCTACCTACGAGGCATTCTGTGCATTTGTAAAATAGTTTTTCCTCAAAAATAACAAAAATATTTTTTGAGGTAGTGAAATGATATTTCAGAAATTACAAAGAGCAGACGACAGATACAGGGAGATCGAGCAGATGATGACTCTCCCTGAGGTCGTCGGAAATAATAAAAAATACGCTGAGCTTATCAAGGAATACAAGGCTCTTGAGCCCATTATTGAGAAATTCCGTGAGTATAAGGATGCGGACAGAATTTTGCATGAGTCAGACGAGATGATGCGTGACTCAGACCTTGACGGCGAGCTTCGTGAGCTCGCCGAGGAGGAATATAAGCAATATAAGGTTATCTGTGAAAGGCTGACCGACGAGCTGAAGATTCTGCTTATGCCAAGAGACCCCAACGACTCGAGAAACGTTATTGTCGAGATCAGGCAGGGAGCGGGCGGAGAAGAGGCGGCTCTTTTCGGTGCGGATCTTTACCGTATGTATACCATGTATGCTACGGCAAGAAGATTCAAGACCGAGGTTGTAAGCATAAACGAAACCGAGCTTGGCGGACTTAAGGAAATAAGCTTTAACGTTATTGGTGAGGGAGCATACTCAAGATTTAAATTTGAAAGCGGAGTTCATCGCGTTCAGCGTATACCCGTTACCGAATCTAACGGTAGAATTCAGACCTCTACGGTTACTGTTGCAGTTCTTCCGGAGGCTGAGGACGTTGAGGTTGAGGTAAATCCTGCGGATCTTAAGTTTGAATCCTGTAAGTCCAGTGGTGCAGGCGGTCAGCATATCAATAAGACCGAGTCTGCCGTAAGGCTTACACATAAGCCCACCGGAATCGTTATTGAATGCGATCAGGAGAGAAGCCAGCTTCAGAACAAGGAAAAGGCACTCAAGCTTCTTTATACCAAGCTTTACGATATAAAGCTTCGTGCTCAGGAGGAGGAGATTGCCTCCACTCGTAAGAGCCAGGTTGGTAGCGGTGACCGAAGCGAGAAGATAAGAACATACAATTATCCTCAGTCCCGTGTTACCGATCACAGAATCAACAAAACTATCTATTCGCTTGCCGGATTCCTTAACGGAGACATTGACTGTATAGTTGATGACCTCATTGCAGCAGATACCGCCGAGCGTCTTAAGGGTGAACAAAATGATAACTAAGATAGTACGCGTTGATATTGATAGACTTGAAAACAATGAAAATGAAATAAAAAATGCGGCAGAAATAATTAAAAGCGGCGGACTTGTCGCATTTCCGACGGAAACTGTTTATGGACTAGGCGGAGATGGTACTAATCCGGGTGCGGCAAAAAGGATATACTCTGCAAAGGGCAGACCCTCGGATAATCCTCTGATTATTCATATTGCCGATCCCTCGGATGCAGAGAAATATACCTATACCTGCGACACATATTATCGACTTGCCAAAAGATTTATGCCCGGTCCTCTTACCGTGGTTTTAAAGGCTCGTGACAGCATTCCTCTCGAAACAAGAGGCGGTCTTTCCACCGTTGCAGTACGTTGTCCGTCAAATCCCGTGGCTCACAAACTAATCGAGATCTGTGGATTGCCTATTGCAGCCCCTTCCGCAAATCTGTCGGGTAGCCCTTCACCCACCGATGCAAGTCACGTAATTGCCGATATGCAGGGAAGGATAGATATGATTATTGACGGAGGCGTTTGTGACATTGGTCTTGAGTCAACAATTGTAAAAATCGAAGATGACGGATCTATGATCCTTCTTCGTCCCGGCAGAATAACCGTGGACGAGCTTGCTTGTGTTGCCCCGGTGACCATTACCGATGCGGTTACCGATCGACTGGCGGAGGGGCAGGTCGCTCTTTCTCCGGGTATGAAGTACCGTCATTATGCACCGAAAGCTCCGCTTGTTCTTCTTGATGGCGAGCTTAGTGACGTAATCGATTATATTAATAATGACCAGCTATCTGCAAAAGCAATTCTTTGCTACAGCGAGGATAGGATGAAGGTATCAGAGCAGCTTCCAGGTGTCGACGTTTTCGTTCTCGGTGCCAGGGATAATATGAATGAGCAGGCACACCATCTCTTTTCTATTCTCAGAGAGGTGGACCTTCGTGACTATGATAAGATCTACGCTCCGCTTCCTTCTAAGAATGGCGTCGGACTTGCTCTGTATAACAGAATGATTCGTGCCGCTGCACATACTGTAATAAATTTAAGGCAGGGAAAAAATGGCTAAAAAGAAAAAAGTTATAGAAAATCCGATGGAGAATGAGGCTGCTGCAACCCTGCAGCCTATAACAGAGACTCTTGAGAAGAACTATATGCCATACGCTATGAGTGTTATCGTTTCTCGTGCTCTTCCTGAGATAGACGGCTTTAAGCCTGCACACAGAAAGCTTCTTTACACTATGTACGATATGGGTCTGCTCACCAAGCAGAAGACTAAGAGTGCTAATATCGTAGGTCAGACGATGCGTCTAAACCCTCACGGTGATGCATCTATTTACGAAACTATGGTGCGTCTGACAAAGGGACACGAGGCTCTCCTTCATCCTTTTATCGATTCAAAGGGTTCCTTCGGTAAGCACTATTCCAGAGATATGGCGTACGCTGCTTCCAGATATACAGAGGCTAAGCTTGATGATTTCTGCCACGAATTATTCTCCGGAATTGACAAGGATGCTGTTGATTTTATCCCTAATTACGATAACACAATGGAAGAGCCCTCGCTCCTTCCTACAACCTTCCCGAATATTCTTGTTTCGCCCAATCTTGGTATAGCGGTAGGTATGGCTTGCTCTATCTGTTCGTTTAATCTTAACGAAATATGCGACGGAACTATTGCACTTCTTAAGAATCCTAACACAACCATCGACCGTATGCTTGACATAGTTAAAGCTCCCGATTTTCCCGGCGGTGCACAGATTCTCTACGACAGAGAGCAGATGCGTAAGATTTATGAAACCGGTTACGGAAGCTTTAAGATGCGTGCCAAGTATGAGTACGTAAAGAAGAATAACTGCATTGACGTGCTTGAGATCCCTTATTCATCATCCATTGAGGCGATAATGAAGAAGGCGGCGGATATGATCAAGACGGGTAAGCTACGCGAGGTTACCGACGTTCGTGATGCTATTGATCTTAACGGCTTTAAGCTTACCTTTGATCTTAAGAAGGACGCCGATCCCGAGCTTGTTATGAAGAAGCTCTTTGCGGTAACAGAGCTTGAAAACAACTTTGACTGTAACTTTAATATTCTCGTAGAGGGTACACCGATGCAGCTTGGCATCAGAGAGATTCTAAACGAATGGATCAAGTTCAGAGTTAAGTGCGTTACCCGTGAGCTCACCTTCGAGCTTGGCAAGAAGGAGCATAAGCTTGAATTGCTTCGCGGTCTTGCGGCTATACTTCTTGATATTGATAAGGCAATAAGAATTATCAGAAATACCGAGCGTGAGGAGGATGTTGTTCCCAACCTTGCAGCAGGCTTTAATTTGACTAAGATCCAGGCAGAGTATATCGCAGATATCAAGCTTCGTAATCTTAACAGACAGTATATCATCAATAGAGTAGAGGAGATCAGCGAGCTTGAAAAGCAGATCTCCGACATCCGAGAAACTCTTCGTGATGAGATAAAGCTGAAGGGAACTATCATCTCCAAGCTTCAGGAGGTTAAGAAAAAGTACGGTAAGCCCAGAAAAACCGAGATCGTTGCAAAGGAGGAGAGTACTGCAGCTCCCAAGGAGGATATCTTCTTCGAAAACTATAATTGCCGTCTTATTCTTACTAAGGGAGGCTACTTTAAAAAGCTTTCCGTTCAGGCTGTCAGAAGTGCAGATGAGCAGAAGGTAAAGGAAGGCGATTTCGTTATTTATCAGGAGGATACCGATAACAAGGGTGATATTCTCTTCTTTACCGACAAGGGACAGATCTACCGTGCCAGAGTTGCGGATTTTGATCTTTCAAAGTCAAGTCAGATGGGTGATTACGTACCTACTAAGCTGGGTATGGAGGATGACGAGCACGTTGTGGCATGTAAGATGGTTTACGAGCTTAATCCTAATCATCATATGGTATACATATTTGAAAACGGCAAGGGTCTTCGTGTAAATCTTGGCGTTTACGAGACAAAGAGCCGTCGCCGTAAGATAACAGGTGCTTATTCTGTGGAATCTCCTCTTGCGGGTGCCGTATATGAGGGAGATAAGCCTGTTAACCTCTTTATCCGCAGTGATGCGGGCAGGGGAATGCTTATAAAGAGCAGTCTCGTTCCCGTAAAGGCAACAAGAACAGCTTCGGGCGTGCAGATCATGAAGTTGCCTAAAAAGGGCGTGAAGGTTGATCTTGTCACCGATAGAATCGATGATATCGGTCAGGATGCACTTAAGTGCAAAAAGCTTGCACTTCCTTCTAACGGTTCACTCCTTGATCAGTTGACCTTTAATTTTTAAATAAGAAAAGGGCTTTGCACTTGGCAAAGCCCTTGATTTTTTTAGTTAAATGATTCAAACTTATATCCTACGCCCCAGACTGTCTTAAGAGTCCATTTGTCGGACACGCCTTCAAGCTTTTCACGAAGTCTTTTTACGTGAACGTCAACGGTTCTGGAGTCTCCAAGGTAATCAAAGCCCCACACCTTATCAAGAAGCTGATCTCTTGTGAAAACTCTGTTGTAATTAGATGAGAGGAAGTAGAGCAGCTCCAGCTCCTTGGGAGGAATGTCGATAGCCTTTCCGTTAAGCTTAAGCTCATACTTCTGAAGACTGATTTCCATATTTTCAAATCTTACGACCTCGTCGTCGTTTTCTCTTGTATGAGCGTTGTAGCGGCGGAGAACCGCCTTGATTCTTGCGGAAAGCTCCTTCATATCAAAGGGCTTTACGATGAAGTCGTCTGCACCGAGCTCAAGGCCAAGAACCTTGTCAAAGACCTCGCCCTTAGCAGTGATCATAATTACGGGCTTAGCAGAGATTTCGCGGATCTCACGGCATACCTGCCATCCATCCTTCTTAGGCATCATAATGTCGAGAAGAACGAGATCGGGCTCGAAGGATTTGAAGAAGGCAATACCCTCCATGCCATCGCAGGCGGTTTTAACCTTATATCCTTCATTTTCAAAATAAAGTCTTAGCATGTCGCAGATGTTATGGTCGTCATCAACTACAAGAAGCTTAGTATCCATATTAATTCTCCTTTGCTTTTTCTCTTATGTAAATTTAAATTGTTAACTTTGTTAAAAAACGTAAAATCTTAACAATTACATTATA
>JAZSEC010000017.1:0-4162 GCA_045531485.1 Eubacteriales bacterium
CCGCTTGGCCTCCGACTTGCCTGCTGCACCACGTTGGTGCTGAGATAGAGGCTATGAAGATGGGCAGGAGAGTTGGTATTCAGTTCGGAGATAAACTCCTTATCAAGTCCGCTCTCCTGTGCGGCGAGTGCGGTCATCTCCTTATAGTAGAAGGATATGCCAAGCCTCTCGGCAAGTATTTTAACGATCTGCTTACCGGCGGAGCCATGCTTTCTTGCAATAGTGATGATAACACCCTTTTTTGAGGGCTTGAGAACGGCGGTGGTTTCCTCCTTCTTGGGAGTGGTTTTCAGCGATTTAATGAATGGAACGGTAAGCGACACCGCAATTATCATAGCAATAAGGTCTGCCACGGGAGCGGCGTAAAGGATCGCCTCGATGCCGCCGAACACGGCGGGAAAAATAATGATAAGCGGAACAAAGCAAAGAATATCACGGATAAGCGAGGATATTACCGCACGGATAGGCTTACCAACCGCCCGGAAGAAGATGGATGTCATCTTAACAAAGCAGGTAAAGGTGATAAGCGAGAGGAAAATGCGGAAGCACTTCTCGACGAAGAGCCAATAATCGTCGGGATTAGGAAAAGTCAAATGTATAAATACATAAATTTTTAATGTTTTTCGTTGGTGGATTTATAACTTTTTCAAAAGTTTACATTAATTACACTTGATTGTTCTTTCCCGTTGGTGTATAATTATATTGTAAAAATAAAAAGAGGAGTTCATTATGGCTTTACACGTAATTGACGAGGCTAACCGATGCCTGCAATGTAAAAATCCTCAGTGCGTAAAGGGTTGTCCCATCAGCACTCCCATACCCGAAATAATCCGATTACTCAAGGAAAACAAGTTGGACGAGGCAGGTCGAAGGCTATTCGAAAACAATCCGCTTACCACCGTTTGCAGCCTTATCTGTAATCACGAAAAGCAGTGCGAGGGTCACTGTGTTCTTGGAAGAAAGGGTGTACCGGTACAGTTCTCCACCATTGAGCAATACATCTCCCGTGCATACGCACCCAAGATGGTAAAGGGCCCGCGTCCCTGGAATGGAATGAGGGCTGCCATTATCGGTTCGGGTCCTGCCGGAATCACTATTGCAATTATCCTTGCCCGCTACGGATATCAGGTAACAATATTTGAAAACAAGAGTGAGATCGGCGGAGTTCTTCGCTACGGTATTCCTGATTTCCGTCTGCCTAAATCAATTCTTGACGATATACAGTACCGTCATATTGAAATGAAGGGCATCAAGATCAGACCTAACACCAACATTGGTGGATCTATCGGCATTGAGGATCTGTTCAGAGATGGCTATAAGGCTATCTTTATCGGCACGGGCGTATGGAAGCCCAACGCCCTGCACATCAAGGGCGAAACGCTGGGACACGTGCATTTCGGTATAAATTATCTTAACAGTCCAGATTCCTTCAAGCTTGGACAGAGGGTTATCGTTATCGGTGCAGGAAATGCAGCGATGGACGTGGCAAGAACCGCACTGAGGCACGAGGTCGAGGAGCTTACCTGCTTCTCTATTACCAAGAAGGTAGCGGCGAGTCAGTATGAGTTTGACTATGCAAAGCTTGAGGGTGTAGACTTTGAATACAACAAGCGTCCTGTAGAGATCGTGGACGAGGGTGTTATCTTTATTGACGTTATCGAAAACGAGGATGGCAGCTTTACCGATATACCGGGCACCGAGAAGCTCTATGAGGCTGACAGCGTGATTATTTCCATCAGCCAGGGCCCGCAGAACGCAATAGTAAGCACCACCTCAGGTCTTACAACCAATTACAGAGGTCTGCTGGTTGCGGACGAGCTCGGCAATACATCCCGTCCCGGTATCTTCAGCAGCGGTGACGTGGTTCACGGTCCTAGAACGGTGGTTGAGGCGGTTGCACACAGCAAGGTGGTTGCGGAAACCATGCATCAGTATATGCAGTCGCCTGTCGAAAAAGAAAACCAGGAATAAAGAGCTATTTCCCGCTCGTCTGAGCGGGGAATTTTATTTTTACTACTGCTTGAAGCTATGCACCTATGGATATAATCATCTTATAAATTTACAACAAAATTTGAAAAAATCTTTATTTTTAAATGTTGACTTTCGCTTTTTGTTGTTTTATAATTTTAGTAGATAAGTAATTTTTTGCCGTATTTGGAGGAATTTTGAATATGGGTGCGTCCCGAGATGTCGGTAAATATCAGAAAAAAATAATAACTATACCAAATATACTTTCCACGGTCAGAATCCTCATGATACCGCTTATCGTATGGCTGTATCTTGGCAAGGAGGACTATCTGCTGACGGGTATTTTCGTCCTCGTTTCAGGACTTACCGACATAGTCGACGGCTTTATTGCCAGACGCTTTAATATGATAAGCGATCTCGGCAAGGTGCTTGATCCCATAGCGGACAAGGCTACCCAGGCGGTGGTTATGATCCTGCTGATCATTCGCTTCCCTCTTATGCTTCTGCCTCTGGGAATCGGGCTTGTTAAGGAGGCATTTATGGCCATCAGCGGATATATGGTTATTAAAAAATGCGACGTGGTTCTCGGTGCTAACTGGCACGGCAAGGCTGCCACCTGCGTGTTGACTGCGGTTATGGTGCTTCACCTATTCTGGCATAATATTGATCCTACCGTTTCTGCGGTTCTTATCTCATTTACTGCCGCGATGATACTGCTTTCGCTGATTCTGTATGCGAAACGCAATTTTGGATATTTGCTTGGAAAAACCAAGGCAGAGTGATACATCAATAAAAATGCGACCCTTTTGGTCGCATTTTTATTTGAGTATTTTAGATATTTCGAGAAGACGATCACGGATCTTTATATGTGTCGGACAATGCTTCTCGCATCTGCCGCATACGATGCACTCGCCTGCTCTGTTAAAGCCCGGATCGGTGACGAGGGTCTTTTCTATCTTCAGCGATCGCTCTAGGTCACCGGTTTCTGTAAGGTGATTCATAGCCTTAAATGAACCGGGTATTCCGATACGCTTCGGGCAGACGGGCAGACATTTGCCACAGGATATGCAGGGTATGAGATTATCGCTCTTTTTTGTCATGCCTTTCTCCCTTCGTTTTTTATTATTATAGCACAACTTAATAAGTATTTCAATAATAAATTTGCTCGATTGACAAACGACTTTTTGGATGCTATAATGATAGTTGTAAGGAGTATTATTTATGGGACAGATACATATAAGCGAAAGCAATTTGATTATAGAAAACAAAACCTTCAGCGGCTCGCACTATGCCCGTGAGCTGATGGAGGACGGCTCGAAGCGTGGTACATTCAGAAGCTACAGCGTCCTGGTTGACGGAGATAACATCTGCTTTAGGGGTTGCGTTTTCGAGAACACCGCAGGACCCGGACGAATGGTCGGTCAGGCCATTGCACTCTATCTTGACGGTGACGGGATTGTGCTTGAGGACTGTGTTCTGCGTGGGAATCAGGATACGCTTTTTCTCGCCCCACTGCCCAAAAAAGAGATAATTCCCGGTGGTTTTATCGGCCCGAAGCAATTTACCGAGCGTAAAAGACGCGTCTTTTATTTTAAAAACTGCAGAATTGAGGGCGGCGTTGACTTTATCTTCGGCGGAGGAACGGCTTATTTTGATAATTGCGAATTTGTAAGTGTCGAGGAGGGCTACGTTTTCGCTCCCTCTACCCCATCTGACGTTGAGGTCGGATTCGTATGTAAGGATTGCAGATTTACCGCAAATGAAGGTGTATCTGACGGCTCATGCTTTATCGCACGTCCATGGAGAAACCACGGCTACGTAAGTCTTGAAAGCTGCTACCTTGGTAAGCATATCAATACTCTTGGCTTTGACGACTGGGGCAAGGTCGAAGCTCACGAAACGGTAAGATTCTTCGAGCGAGGCTCCTTCGGTCCGGGTGCCGATGGTGCAAGGCCCGAGTATGTGAATAGGAAATAAAAGCCAAGAGTTTCTATCAAAAGTAAAATGACGTCCGATGGACGTCCTTTGGGGTGGGTTTTGACACTTTGTGTTAATATACCTGCACTTTAGCCTGAAGAGCTAGCTCTTCGATCTTATAGTTTGGTATGCGAACCACATTCACGCTTTGCGTGAGGTGGACAAGCCAAGAGTTTCCACCAAAAGCAAAAGGACGTCCGATGGGCGTCCTTTTGCT
>JAZSEC010000049.1:0-52510 GCA_045531485.1 Eubacteriales bacterium
TTATTATAAGGAAGAAAAAACGCAGGAAAAATCCTGCGTTTTTTGATTTAATTAACCAAGCTTTGCGTAGTTAACCTTGATGCCGGGGCCCATGGTAGTAGCTACTACACAGCTCTTGATGTACTGACCCTTTGCAGCAGCGGGCTTAGCCTTGATAACAGCACCAACAAGAGTGTTGAAGTTCTGAGTAAGCTTCTCAGGACCGAAGGATGCCTTACCGATGGGGCAGTGAATGATGTTGGTCTTGTCAAGACGGTACTCGATCTTACCTGCCTTAGCCTCAAGAACAGCCTTAGCAACGTCAGGAGTAACAGTACCAGCCTTGGGGTTAGGCATAAGGCCCTTAGGACCAAGCACCTTACCAAGACGGCCGATAACGCCCATCATGTCGGGAGAAGCGATTACAACGTCGAAGTCGAACCAGTTCTCAGTGGTGATCTTCTGTACCATGTCCTCTGCACCAACGAAATCAGCACCAGCCGCCTTTGCAGCCTCTGCCTTATCGCCACGAGCGAAAACAAGGGTTCTAACAGTCTTACCGGTACCGTTGGGGAGGACGATAGCACCTCTTACCTGCTGATCAGCGTGACGGGAGTCAACACCGAGTCTGATGTGGATCTCAACGGTCTCGTCAAACTTTGCCTTAGCGGTCTGACAAACAAGGTTAATAGCCTCGTCTACGTCATAAAGCTTGGACTTATCTACAAGCTGTGCACTTGCGTTATATTTCTTACCATACTTAGCCATTATTCAATTCCTCCTATCAGTCTTCTACGACAACGCCCATAGAGCGTGCGGTGCCTGCCACCATGCTCATAGCAGCCTCGATAGAAGCAGCGTTGAGGTCGGGCATCTTGGTTTCTGCAATCTTGCGAACCTGCTCCTTAGAGATCTTAGCAACCTTGGTCTTGTTAGGAACAGCGGATGCAGTCTCGATACCACAAGCCTTCTTGATAAGAACTGCTGCGGGGGGAGTCTTAGTGATGAATGTGAAGGAACGGTCAGCGTAAACAGTGATGATAACGGGGATGATAAGACCGATATCATTCTTAGTTCTTTCGTTGAACTCCTTGGTGAAGTTGGGGATAGAAACACCGTACTGACCAAGTGCAGGACCTACGGGGGGCTGGGGAGTAGCCTTACCAGCGGGAAGCTGCAGCTTAATGTAACCCATAATTTTCTTTGCCATAATTTAATAAACCTCCAAATGTGGTAATTTTGTCGGGAGAATTAAAGAATTTTTCTCCCTCCCACGATTTGCCTCGAATGAGGCGTTGCGGAATTAGTCCGCCAGTGCGACTTCCTTGGTCTCAACCATGATGGGAATGTCGCGTCTTTCGGTAGATGCAAGGATAGTCATAGTCTTGCCGTCCTCGCTGATCTCCTGAATAATACCCGAGTATCCTTCGAAGATACCGGATACAACCTTAACTCTGTCGCCGAGATTGAACTTGATTTCATTGGTAATAACCTCAACCTGGAACATCTCAATCTCTTCGTCGGTAAGGGGAGTAGGCTCTGACCCGGGACCTACAAAGCCCGTGACGCCTGTGATGTTTCTTACAACGTGCCAGGATTCGTCATTCATGGTCATTTTTACAAAGACGTAGCTGGGGAAGAGCTTGGTTTCAACGATCTTCTCCTCGCCGTTCTTATCAAGTACAGGCTTGCCGTTCTCATCAAGGACGTTCTCCCTGACAGAAGGAACCTTAGTATCATAGATAAGATGGCCAAGACCTCTGTTCTCAACGATCTTCTCAATGCTGTCTTTTACTTTGTTTTCGTAACCTGTGTAAGTATGAGCAACATACCATCTGGGACCCTGGTTCTTTTCATTAATATTACTCATGGCTAAACCCTCTTAGCCGATAAGACCTGCTATAGTGTTGATGACTAAAGAAGAAACGTAGTCAATAACTGCAATAGAAAGGCTCACTACAACAACGGTTGCGATAACGAGCTGTAAGCTCTTCCATACCTCAGTCTTGGAAGTCCAAACAACCTTCTTAAGCTCACCCTTAGTATCCTTAAGGAACTTGACAAGCTTCTTCCAGCCACGAACGAGTGCGTTGGGCTTCTTTTCTACAGACTTGGTAGCCTTAGCCTCTGCCTTGTTATCCTCAGCAGGGGTGTTAATGTTGTTCTTATTATCTGCCATATTCTTTTCCTCTCAAAATTATTTGGTTTCCTTGTGCACCGTGTGCTTACGGCAGAAACGGCAGTGCTTTTTCATTTCAAGTCTGTCCGGATCGTTCTTCTTGTTTTTCTTAGTGTCATAATTTCTTTGCTTGCACTCTGTGCATGCGAGTGTAACTTTGACTCTCATAGTATTTTCGGCACCTCCTAATAGAATTCGGGATAAACCCGTTGAATACCTCCCTCAATGTCGAGAGATGTGCGTTTGTCCCAAAAAAAACGCAGAAAAAAAGCCTCTCAACAGAGGTACAACCATTATATCATGTGATTTTATTTTTGTCAATACCTTTTTTATATTTTTTATATATTTTATAAAAATATTTTTTTATTATTAATTGTAGGGAAATTATTGACGAAAAAGAAGAAATGATGTATAATGTAACATATCGTTTACACGAGGTGAAAAATGAAAATTGTACTTTTGGATAGGGCATCAATAGGCTTTGATACCCCCCTGTCCGTTCTTGATAAATTCGGAGATGTATTAAGCTATGATTCCAGCACTCCGTCCGAGGCTATTGAGCGATCGGTTGACGCGGAAGTCATTATTATCAATAAGGTAAAGGTTACCCGTCAGCTTATAGAATTTGCTAAGAAGCTTAAGTTAATATGTATTTTTGCCACGGGATATGATAATATAGACCTTTGTGCAGCTCGCGAAAGAGGTGTTGCGGTCTGTAACGTTCCCGGTTATTCTACGGACAGTGTAACACTGTTTACGGTCACTACCGTATTAGCTCTTTGCTCGCGGATCATGGAGTATAATTCCTACGTCAGAAGCGGAGAATACTCGTCATCAGGCTCACCTAATAAGCTTACGCCGGTTTATCATGATATATCGGGCAAGACATGGGGAATTATCGGTTACGGAAACATCGGCAGAGCAGTTGGCAGAGTAGCCGAAGCTCTTGGTGCCAGAGTAATAGTCAATAAGCGAACTCCATGCGAGGATGCGACCTGCGTTGATATTGATACGCTCTGCAGAGAGTGTGATATTATAACAATCCACTGTCCCTTGAACGACCAATCCCGTTCATTAATCGATGAATCCAGACTTGCACTTATGAAGCCCGGTGTTATTCTTGTTAATGAGGCAAGGGGAGCGGTTCTTGATGAAGCTGCTGTTGCCAAAGCGGTAAAGGACGGTACAATCGGAGGCTTTGGCTGTGACGTGTACGCTGAAGAGCCTTTTCCGAATGAACACGCCTATACCGATATTATGAATCTTCCAAACGTTCTTTTAACACCTCATGCCGCGTGGGGATCCTATGAAGCGAGAGAACGCTGTATCAATATTATTGCAGAAAATATCGAGTCCTTCATTGATGGAAAAACATTAAATCGAGTAGATAAATAAAGGCAGAAAGAGCATTCCAAGAAGGAATGCTCTTTTTTATGGAAATATTATCCGCGGTCAACTGTAATTACACAATAGACATTTTCGCGTTTATTCTGTACCGCCTCGGAGATTTTTTCCTTGACGTCGGCTTCGGTTAATGAATGGTCAAATGGGAGTACTACGTCAAAAATCATATTTGTATGTGTCTGACCGATTACAGTTCTGAAATCATGAATTGGAAGATCAAGTCCGATTTCAGCCATGGTTTCTAACAGAAAACTCTTCAGTGCGTTGATATTCTCATCGTCTGTCACTATGGGATCCATGTGGATGGTGCAGGAGATCATAAGCTCCTCATTGATCCTTCGCTCCAGATTATCGATCATATCGTGAAGATAGTAAATATCCTTTTTGCCATCCACCTCCGCGTGGAAAGAAGCAAGAAATCTGTTAGGACCGTAGTTATGAACCATCAGATCGTGCATACCTATAACGTCGGGGAATTCCTTTACAATAGCCTCGATCGCTGTAACGGTTTCTTCAACGGGACCCTCGCCGAGCAGAATATTCTTCGTTTCGTTGAGTATCTTTAGTCCTGCAATAATAATTCCTATTGAAACAGCCACACCCACGATCGCATCTATGAAATACCAGCTTGTAAGCTTGATAATAATTGAGGACGCAAGAACCGCCAGGGTGGAAATAGAATCGCTGAAGGAATCGGTTGCCGCAGCACATACGACGGTCGAGTCAATTTTCTTGCCAATGCTTCGATAAAACAGACCGAGCCAAAGCTTAAGAAGTATAGAGCAGGCGAGAATAATAAGAGTTGTAATTGAAATATCGGTGTTCTTTACTTCGCCAATACCAAGTAAGGTTTTGCCGGAATCCAGCAGCAGCTCAGCACCAACCAATAATATAATAAACGAAACCACCATTGAGGCGATATATTCGATTCTGGCGTGACCGTAAGGATGCTCTTTGTCTGCGGGCTTTGATGAAAGCTTAAAGCTTAAAAGGGTGATAACAGAGGTACCCGAATCGGACAGATTGTTAAAGGCATCGGCGATAATTGCAACGGAGCCTGAAAGTATACCTGCGAATATCTTTATTCCTGCAAGTATAAGATTAACAATTATTCCTACGATGCTGGAGAGAGTACCGTAGGCCTTTCTTACGTCGGGACTTGAGGTTTGTTCATGGTTTTTAATAAATAACTTGGTTAATAATCCTGTCATAAAAGTTTACCTAAAAAAAGTATTTACATTTGATGTGTTTTGTGATACAATATCTTTGTTAATTGAAAGCGAGTGTAAATATGAGTTATAAAGAAATAAAATTAAGATCTCATAGCAGTGAATCTGCTATAACCGAGATAATGTATGAGATAGCCGCATGCCGAGCTGATGGAGTTGAGCTTATTCGTTTTAATATATATTACGATGAAGAGAGTAAAAGTATGAACGATTGGAGAAAGGTCGTAGCATCCTCCATCCGAACGCTCAAAAACATGAAGCAAAAGGGAAGTATACAGTTTATAGCAACTCCCGAAAGCTTTGAGAACGGAAGCACCGAATCAAGCTTCCTTTATAATAAATATCCTTCTCTTTTCGAGTTGACTCCAACAGTCGAAGAAGGAGAGAGCTTTATTTTCGTTAAACTTTAGATATGCCACGGGGGTGTCGTAATACTTCGACACCCCCGAGGATATAATATATTTATTATTTTGCGTTCTCTTCCAAATAACGCACTACGTCGCCAACAGTAGTAAAGTTGTGCAGATCCTCATCTTCAATCTCGATATTGAACTTCTCCTCGCATACGTATACGAGATCAGCGAGCTCGAGAGAATTGATGCCAAGATCACCGGACAATTCAGCTTCCATGGTGATATCTTCAACGTTTACGTGAAGCTCATCAACAAGGAACTTCTTTAAAGTCTCAAACATATTTACCCTCCTTTGCTTTTTTGGCGTTGCAACGCAACTATGTAATATAATACTATATCTTGCTCGATTTGTCAAGTCTTTTTATCAAAAAGGGGCTTTTTGTCGATTTTATTGTACATTTGCCAATTATAAACTGTTAATTTTTAATTGACTTTTAATTAAGATTGTGTTAAAATAATTAAAAAAGGAAGTATATTTGAGGTAAAAATGGGAATTTTAGCTTTATTTGGAAAGAAAAATGGCCAGGAAAGGGAGTTCAATCCCGATAATATAGTAGGTAAGAGATGCGTCGTGACCGAAAAGGTGGATAATTTCGCCGGTTGCGGTCAGGTAAAGGTTAACGGTCAGAGCTGGGCCGCAAGATCCGCTTACGATGAGGAAAGCTTTGAGGTAGGCGAAACCCTTAGTATCGTTGCAATCGAGGGCGTGCGTCTTGTATGCGTCAGAAACTAAAAGTTCTATATTATTTTTTGAAAAAGTTTCAAAAAACTATTGACAAAATTAGAATCTTCTGTTATAATACGAGATGCTGTCACGTTTGTGCCTTTAGCTCAGCTGGATAGAGCAACTGCCTTCTAAGCAGTAGGTCGGGGGTTCGAGTCCCTCAAGGCACGCCATTTACGGTGGGATTAGCTAAGCTGGTTATAGCGCCAGGTTGTGGCCCTGGAGGCCGTGGGTTCGAATCCCATATCTCACCCCAGATAAGAAAACCCGAGCATTATGCTCGGGTTTTTGTTTTTATAAAAAAATGCTATCAGATAAAGATCATATATGCAGCATGCAGGGAAAGGATAAAAGGAAAGAGTCACTTAATTGCCAAGTATACTCTTTTAATTTTTATCATTTCGTCCTCGACGTGAACCCTGAATTCTTCGCTGGAAGAGGCCCTGCTATTAACGATCTGCTCAGCGATTTTATTCTCTATATGAGATTGAATAAGTCTGGTGATAGGTCTTGCACCAAAGCCCTTATCCGAAAGAGATAGCTTTGCCAGAAGATCGTATACGTCATCGTCTACAGTCATACTGATTCCAATAGAGGACAGTCTTTTTCGAAATTCGCAAATCTTCAGTTTGGCTATTTGTTTTAAGGCAGAAATGTCCAAAGGCTCAAAAAGCATAATCTCATCTATTCGATTGATAAACTCATCCTTAAAATATCCCTTTAGCCTTTCTCGTATATTATTATCGTCCTTAAGATTAGTAAAGCCTATTTTCTCACCACCTCGGAATTTGTTTGCACCGATATTAGAGGTCATAATAATATAGGTGTTTCTGAAGTTTATCCTTCGTCCGGTAGCGTCTGTAAGAAAGCCGTTATCGAAGATCTGCAAAAACAGTGCAAGCACGTCGGGATGTGCCTTTTCTATCTCGTCAAGAAGTATTACCGAGTAGGGATGCTTTCGGATTTTCTCAAGTGAGGAATTTTGCTCGTCGTAGCCAACGTATCCGGGTGCAGAGCCGATCAGCTTCGATATTGTATAGCTTTCCGCATATTCAGACATATCATATCTTATCAAGGCATCATCCGATTGGAACAGCTCCCTTGACAGAGCCTTAGCCAAGGCGGTTTTACCTACGCCGCTTTCACCAAGGAATAAAAAAACACCCTTTGGCTTATCAGGCGAATTTATTCCCGCATAGCTGCGAATAACAGCATCACTTAAGGTATTTACGGCTGTGCTTTGTCCGATGATAACTCTTGACAAATTGTCCCTTATGGATGACTTGTTTTCCGATTCGAAAAGGTTGATGCCGGTCATCTCCTTTATCACTCCAACGACCTCCTTTGCCGAAACAGAGGTCTTTTCTTTTTTCTGTGGGTTTGTAAGCTCTGTGTTTAATTCATCTGAATAGAGCTTCTCAAGCTCCTTTAGGTTTATTGCAAGCTCAAAGTCGCGATTCGTTATTGCGTTTTTTCGTTCAATGTTCGTCTGCCTTATCTTTTCTCTCAATTTCTTGGATTTATCTGTGTCAAAATTGAAAAAGACGTTAGCCATAGCACAGGATTCATCCAGCACGTCTATGGCCTTATCGGGCAGAAATCTATCCTGAATATATCTTTCTGACAGTTTTGCAGCTGCTTCTATTGCGTCGTCGCAAATCCTTACTCCGTGATGCTTTTCATATTTTTCCCGAAGTCCGTGAAGTATTTCTATTGTTTTCTCAACGCTGGGCTCTTCCACTAATATGGGCTGAAATCTTCGCTCTAAGGCACCGTCCTTTTCGATATATTTTCTGTATTCTGCCAGGGTCGTAGCTCCTATCAGCTGTATATCTCCACGCGATAGCTCAGGCTTCATAATATTTGCTGCATCAATAGCACCCTCGGCTGATCCTGCACCCACAATAGTATGGATCTCGTCAATAAACAGAATGACGGATTTGTTTTTGACAGCTTCGCTCATTATATTTTTGATTCTTTCCTCAAAATCTCCACGGTATTTTGCACCTGCGACCATTGACGTAAGATCCAGGGAGATTATTATTTTACCATGAAGGGTGGCAGGAACGCGACCTTCGGCAATTCTTTCTGCCAAGCCTTCAATTATCGCAGTCTTTCCGACACCGGCCTCTCCTATAAGACAAGGATTATTTTTGCTCCTTCTTGAAAGCGTGCGAATAAGTCTGTCGGTTTCCTTCTCCCGTCCTATAACAGGGTCAAGCTCGCCTCGTTCTGCCATTGCGGTTATGTTTCTTCCGTACTTGGTAAGGTTCGGCATTGCGTTTTCACTAACAGGCTCGGCATAGATCACTCCACGCTGCGACGATCGAAGGAAGGTTATTACGCTATCCCTTAGTCCAACGGTGTCTGCCTCGATTTTTATAAGGATTTTTGCAGCTACGCATTCTTTTTCTTCAAGAATAGATAGCAGCAGATGCTCGGTTCCGATCCTTTCCGACGCGTATTTTTTAGTGATCTTATAGGAGTTTTCAAGAAGTCTTCTGCATTTTGGCGTGGTATCTTTGGAGGAAAGGCGGCTCTCCTGACCAACACCTGAATACTCTTTAACGGCGTTAGCTATCTTCTCATGCGTAATTTTATGCCTTTTCAGTAGTATTGAAGCACATGAGGTTTTATCCTCTGCCAGTGATAAGAGAACGTGCTCTGTTCCTATATAGGTGTGTCCGTATTGCTCGGCGATGCAAACCGATCTGTTGAGGGCGGCCTCTGCCTTCCCGGTGAAATTATTACTCATCAAAACTTAACCTTTCAAGTTAATAGAGCGGAACAAACACAAGTTTTTTTAGCAAGCTCCCGCTCAGTCAATTATTCCCTCGACAGAAGAAAATACTCACCTAATTAAAATTATTATGAACTCTTCCTATTGAATCATGATCCCGGATCATTTTTAAATAAAGAGCCTCGTCTATAAGCTTTTCGTCATCGAGCTGATATACTTTCCTTAAAATTTCTACGCCTTTTGCTGTTTCATCAGAATAAGATCTGTTGCTCCTTATTCTGTGGGAAAATCCGTAGTAATCCAGTAGTCTTGATATCATATTGTTTATATGAGTCATTTCATCCGCCGTCTGCCCGGGGGTAATAGGAAAGGAAATGAAGCTATCGGTCTTTGACCTTAAATCTGATTCCGCAACCGAAATCTCATATTTAGCGAAGAGCAAATCAAAGGTGGCTAAGTCTACCTCACCGGTAGAAGCTATTCCGTTTCTTGATTGAAAATCGGCCACCGAAAGACGTGTATTATCATCATAAACTCCGGTTGGAGCAACGAATATGTCAGAGCTTCCCACGAGCCTTAAATAATTCTGAACGTTTTTTATTGCTTCTTCTTTATCATATATTTTATACATTTTCACCTCTATGATATATTGTAGCCAGGGAATTGGCCCTCGTTTGCATTGTTGCCGTTATACAGATCGTCATATATGCTGGCTATGGCGTTCCACGTCGGTGCATTAACTCGGTCGGGATTACCCGGAATGTTGAAATAGGTTTTGAACGCCCGAACTTGTTCTGCAGTCGACCTACCAAAGATACCGTCTACGTTAACTCTGGGTATCTGGCTATAGCTTGACGAAATATAGTTAAGATATTCCTGCAGGACACGCACGTCGTTTCCCTCAATCCCATCGCGTAATATTCTGCCGGGAAAGGGAAGTATTCTGCCACCAAAGAACTCGTAGTCTATCTCTGATACGATCTCATAGTATACGTTTTCCATTCTGTCCCAGGTAGCTCTGTCCACTATACCTGTTTCGCTAAGACCGTAGGTACGCTGAAAGGAGCGAACGGCATTGGTGGTAGCAGGGCCGAAGGAACCGTCCATATTTGCCTCAATAACGCTTGGTACGAATAGAGCAATATAGCTTAAATAATACTGTACGCTAAGCACGCCCTCGCCAACCGATCCTTCGGCAAGATTGTCGGTAAAGCGAGTGGTTACGTCTGTTATTCTAAGGCCCTCGGAATTTACCGTATAGAGCTTTTTGACGGCGTTATAAATAAACTGTATCTGATTCCAGGTCGCCCTGCCCACAAGTCCGTCTGCATCAAGGCTGAAAACCTCCTGAAAGGTTCTCACGGCATCGGTGGTAGAGCTGCCGAAAAATCCGTCCACCGGATATATTTTGGGAATTCCGGGATAATTAGTGGATATGCGGTTAAGCTTTCTCTGGATCAGCTCAACGTCACGCCCTGTATCTCCCTCCCTTAATGTAACCGGTGGGGCACTTTCCGGGATGTTTTCAACCGGAACGTTTTCTTCAATAACTATATCGTTTCCGTAATAGTTTTGAAGAATAGAAAAATAATCAAGTCCTTCCTCGGCTAAAGAAACGCTACCCCATTGGTATAGGCCGTTGCAGGTTACCTCAACTCCGTCGCAGAATTCGGCAAATAAGGGCTCAATAAACTCCCTGCGTCTTATGTAGCTGTCGAATATTTCATCGACCAGCTCGGAGATGTTGGCAAATATATCCCGTCCGTTGATGAACGTCTGGTCGTAGGCGGGAGAATTTGTAATATCAAAATTGTATCCTCTGCTACGATAAAACTCTGTGTAGACTCTGTTAAGTGCGACCGATATCTGTGCCAGAATATTGGCCTTGAGTGCCTCTCTTGGCCAGGTCGGATATATCTCGCTTGAGGCAACGTTTTTTATGTAATCGTCAAAGCTTACCGATACGTTCTGTGCATCCGAGTCGGGAGCACCGAGGTGAACTACAATCTGCTCGGGGATTCTTGGGTTTGGCATAGTTATCTCCTACTGTAAATCTGTATTTTCGGGAATAATATAGTTTATATTTCCTCTCGGATAATCCTCCACCATGTTTCCCGATCCGGGAATCATATTTATCAGCTGAACAGAGTTTATACCCGAAAACAGCGTTATTCCGTTAATTCTCTTTGTGTAATATCCCGGGGCACTGATTTCAAGGTCGTAGAGGGAATACGGAAGCTCTGCAGGAGATGGGGTCATTGAGTAGGATGCTGAGGGGGTCGGAAGTGTAAAGCGTTCTGTAAGTCCGTCTCTGTCGGTTACAGATGAGTATACAACCAGTCTGTTCCACTCGGATGCACCGAATATTCGGACCACAGCACCGGATACGGGCAGGGCACCTCCGGCAGTATATGCTCTTACCGTCAGAGTTCCGCTTGAATCAAGCATATTTTATCCTCCAAAATTCAAATTATTTATATTACAGTAAAATACTTTTATTTTATTTATTGACAAGTGACGTGTTTTGATTTATAATGTAAAAGGTGAAAGTTGTTGATAAAGGGCATTTGCAGTCGAACAACCTTCCGAAAATAGAAAAACTAATTGGAGCGAAAGTAATGAAGGACACTTTATACGGAGAACTTAGCGTTATTGGCATGCGTGGCTGTGAGGATTTTGCCTCGCAGGTGGATTACTATCTTAAGGAATGGCGTCACCACGACAACGACGGTACCTTCCTTGTAAATGCCCAATGCCCCAGATTTGGTAGCGGTGAGGGTAAGGGAACTATTCAGCAGTCTCTCAGAGGTAACGACGTTTATATTATATGCGACGTATTCAATCACGGTGTAACATATAATATGTACGGTCAGACCGTTCCTATGAGTCCCGACGATCATTTCCAAGATCTTAAACGAATTATCGGTGCTATCGGTGGTAAGGCTCGTAGAATCAGCGTTATTATGCCTATGCTTTACGAGGGCAGACAGCATAAGAGAAGCGGCAGAGAGTCACTTGACTGTGCTCTGGCACTTCAGGAGCTTGTTTCTATGGGAGTTACAAACTTCATCACCTTCGATGCACACGATCCCAGAGTTCAAAATGCTATTCCTCTTCACGGATTTGAGGACGTTCGCTCCAGCTATCAGATGATAAAAGCCATGGTACGTAAGTACCCCGATATCGAGATCGATCCCGATAACACTATGATCATTTCTCCCGATGAGGGTGGTATGACCAAGTGTATGTATTATTCCTCTGTTATGGGAATTGACCTTGGTATGTTCTATAAGCGTCGTGACTATTCTATAATCGTTGACGGTAAGAATCCTATCGTTGCTCACGAATATCTCGGTAGAGACGTTAATGGCAAGGACGTAATTATAGTTGACGACATGATCTCCTCCGGCGACTCTGTTATTGACGTTGCAAAGCAGCTTAAGGAGAAGGGTGCTAAGCGTATCTTCGTATTTGCAACCTTCGGTCTTTTCTGCAACGGCCTCGACAAGCTTGATAAGGCTAACGAGGAGGGAATTATCGATCAGATCTTTACCACCAACCTTGTATACAGAACTCCCGAGCTTCTTGCAAGAGAGTGGTATACCGAGGTTAATATGTGCAAGTACGTTGCATATATCATAGATACCCTTAACCACGACAGAACTATCAGCCATCTGCTTAACCAGGCAGGTAGAATTCATAAGATTCTTGATAAGCACAAGAACAACAAAAAATAATTTCAGGTAAACCGGAGTGTTGCTTAGGTAATGCTCCGTTTCCTACATAGGAGAAAGGGAGGCACCGATGAGAATAACACTTGAATCGGACTACGCTTTAAGAATTCTTACCGCCATGGCGGGATATGAAGGTGTCACCGACGCCAAAACGATTTCTAACGATACTTCAGTTACTATCCGCTTCACTCTGAAGATCCTGCACAAGCTTGTTCAGGGGGGACTTGTACAGTCTTATAAGGGCGTTAACGGTGGCTATATGCTTAAGGAGCTTCCCGAAAGGATTACCTTGAAGCAGGTTATCGAGTTGATTGACGGACCAATTGCTATAGCAAGGTGTCTTGACTCCGGAGAGAGCTGCTCACTTAATTGTGATAAATCTGCCTGTGATTATCATCACATTTTCGACATTATTAGTATTGAGCTTGCCAGCAAACTGAATCGGATTACAATAAAAGACGTAATTGAAAAGAATTATTTTTTGAATTAAGGAGGAAATTATGCTTAGAATTTCCAATATTTCTTTCCCCGGCCTTGGTATCGGAGAGTTCTCGGTCAACAGTGTTGCCTTTACGCTTTTCGGAGTCGAGATCGCCTGGTATGCGTTGCTCATTACCTTCGGTATGATATGCTGCATCACATACGTAGTTCTTCAGGCCAAGAAGATCGGTATAACAATGGATGACGTTATCGACTATGCACTTTTTACCATCCCCTTTGGCGTGATTGGTGCAAGACTTTACTATGTTCTTTCCGAGCTTGATCAATATGATAGCTTCCTTGACGTTATCAACATTCGCCAGGGTGGCCTCGCAATTTACGGCGGTATTATCGCTGGTACTATTACTGTAGTTGTTGTTTCTAAGGTAAAAAAGATCAGCTTCTTTGCCTTTGGCGACTGTGTTGCTCCCGGTGTTCTTCTGGCACAGGCGATCGGTCGTTGGGGCAACTTTATGAATGGTGAGGCATTCGGCTATGAAACAGACTGGTTCTGCCGTATGGGACTTCAGAACATACTCACCGACGGTAAGCTTATGTACGTACATCCCACCTTCCTCTACGAATCGCTTTGGAACTTCCTTGGCGTGCTTTTGGTTTATCTCTTTGCAAGACTGATCGGAAAGAAATACGACGGACAGCTTATTCTTATGACCTTCGGATGGTACGGCCTTGGACGTATGTTTATCGAGGGACTTCGTACTGACAGCCTTTATATTCCGGGCACCGAGCTTCGAACCTCTCAGGTTCTTGCAGGCGTTATCTTCTTTGTATTTGCTGTTATGCTTATTGTCTTTGCAATCAAGAAACCTACAAGACCCCTTTACGTAAAGCCTGCCCCCGAGAAAAAGAATGAGAAGAAGAACGATAAGGGTGGATTCCTTCAGTCTATTTTTGGCTCCAAAAAGCAGAACGTTGACGAAAAGGTAGAAACTGATAGCGAGAGTGAATCTGTTGAGGAAGAAACAGAAAAAGCAGAAAACGAAGAATAAAATATGGCAGAAATAATTAACGGTAAAATTGTATCTCAAAAGCTTCGCGAGAAAATTGCCCTTGAGGTTATAGAGTACAAGACAAAATACGGGGTTTCACCCGGTCTTGCTGTGGTTGTTGTTGGTGACGATCCCGCCTCGGCTGTTTACGTCAGAAATAAACATAAGGCCTGTCTTGAGGTAGGTATTGAGTCCTATCAGATCGAGCTTCCTTCCTCTACCACCGAGGAGGAGCTTCTTTCTAAAATAGACGAGCTAAATGCTGATAAAAGAATCAACGGAATACTCGTTCAGCTTCCGTTGCCTAAGCACATCAGTGAGGAGCGTGTTATTGCTTCTATCTCACCTGAGAAGGACGTGGACGCATTTCATCCCTCAAGCGTGGGTAAGATCCTTATAGGAAATTATTCCTTCCTTCCATGTACACCTGCAGGCATTATTGCCTTGCTGGATCATTACCGTGTCGATATCTGTGGTAAAAGATGCGTTGTAATAGGTCGCAGCAATATTGTTGGTAAGCCTATGGCACTTCTCCTGACCGAGAGAAACGGTACGGTGACCCTATGCCATTCCAAGACCGTGGGACTTGACAGTATTTGCCGTGAGGCAGATATCATTGTTGTAGCTATCGGTAGAGCAAGGTTCCTTACTGACGATATGGTTAAGCCCGGGGCGGTAGTCATTGACGTAGGAATTAACCGTCTTGAGAACGGTAAGCTGTGCGGTGACGTTGACTTTGATTCGGTATCCCAGGTCGCATCAATGATCACACCTGTGCCCGGTGGAGTAGGCCCTATGACTATTGCTACGCTGCTTAGAAACACGCTTTCTGCGGCAAAAAATCAAATAAATAGAATTATTTAAATTATTTTTAACTTTTTTGAAATTTGGTATTGACAAAAGGTTAAAAATGCTTTATAATGTTTAAGTAAAAATTTTGAGATTTAATCTCTTTGCAAAGCGAAGGGAGGGGAATAAAGATGGCAGAAATTAGAGTTAAAGAAAATGAGACTCTCGACAATGCACTTCGTCGTTTCAAGAGACAGTGTGTTAAGTCCGGTATCATGACCGAGCTTCGTAAGAGAGAGCATTATGAGAAGCCCAGCGTTAAGCGTAAGAAGAAGGCTGAGGCTGCTAGAAAACGCAAGTATAAGTAATTTATTTGCAAATAAGAGGACTGTGACCCTTGGGTTGCAGTCCCTTTTTTTACCTTTATTATTAATTCCGGCTTTGGAAATAATAAGTCTATCCATAGATTATGAGGTAAAAAATGAAGATTATAAAAAATATAGTTACTGTTGTCCTGGTAATAACGCTGATTATATGCACATTTATTTCCGCCTCAGCGGAAGGAACTTTAAACTGGTATATTAAGCGTTGCAAGGGCAAGGCACCGTTGTTTCCCAGGGAAGCAGATGAAATAAGCAGCTATAACGCATATTATATTGATAAGGGAGCGTCGGAGAAGGGCGATAAGGTGATCTATCTTACCTTTGATGCCGGATATGCAAACGAGAACATTGAGAGGATCCTTGATATATTGAAGAGCGAGAATGTTCCTGCCGCCTTCTTTCTCCTTGACAATATTATACTAAAGAATACGGATTTGGTTAACAGAATGGCAGATGAGGGCCATCTGGTATGTAATCACACGAAAAATCATAAAAATCTTTCTTCTGCCGGTAATGAAGAGATCATCAAAAATCTAACGGCTCTCGAGATGATATACAAGGAAAAGACAGGTAAGGAAATGGCTAAATTTTTCCGTTTTCCTGAAGGTAGCTATAGCATTAATGCCTTGAAATGCATAAACGAGATGGGTTATAAAACTGTTTTCTGGAGCTTTGCCTATGACGACTGGGATAATAATCGTCAGCCAAATACTGAAAAGGCGATCAGAAAGGTATTGGACGGAACTCATCCGGGAGCTATAATGCTTTTTCATCCGACCTCAAACACCAATGCGGAAATCCTTCCAAGACTAATAAGGGAATGGCGAAATATGGGATACAGCTTCGCATCACTTGATCAGCTTGTGTCTTAATAAAAGGACGGCTTCTGCCGTCTTTTTTCTATATATAGATTCATAAGCAGTACACGAATGATAATATAATTAACAAAACAAAATGGAGGTGCTTATGAAAAGGCTGATATCGATTTTATTAATTATTACGTTGCTCTTATCTGTTGGAATTGTCGCAAATGCAGAAAGCAAAGAAAAAAACGTGGCAGAACCTAATTTTGATTTCTATCAAAATGCAAGTCTGGATATAGAATGGGACGTTGGAGGAGTATATTTATGCGAGGCGTCGACAGGAAAGGTTTTATATGCCAAGGATGAATTTAAGGCGGCATCACCCGCCTCTGTAACCAAGGTAATGACTCTTTTGCTGGTATGCGAGGCATTGGCAGCGGGTAAATATAAGCTTAGTGATATAGTAAGAGTAAGCTCAAACGCGGCTTCAATGGGCGGAAGCCAGGTTTTTCTCGAGGAGGGGGAGCGGATAAGCGTTGAGGATCTTATTAAAAGTACAGTCATAGCCAGCGGTAACGATTCCTCGGTAGCGTTGGCAGAGCTTACGGCAGGCAGCGAGGCGGCGTTCGTAAAGTTAATGAATAAAAGGGCAGTTGAGCTTGGACTGAAAAATACAAATTTTGAAAACACCACCGGTCTTGATGATACGACTGTTGACCATTATAGCTGTGCTGCAGATATAGCTATTATGTCACGGGAGCTTATAAAGCATAGTCTGATCCTTGAGTATAGCTCTATCTGGCAGGACACTATAAGAAACGGTGAATTCACTCTTACGAATACCAACCGTTTAGTAAGATATTACGAGGGTTGTAACGGTCTTAAGACCGGCTCTACCGATAAGGCGGGTTATTGCATAACAACTACTGCGAAGCGTGGAAATATGCAGCTGATCGCCGTTGTAATGGGTGCAAAAACGAAGGATGAAAGGAATGCCATTGCCAGAACACTTCTTGACTATGGCTTTGCAAATTTTGCACTGTACGAAAGGGGAGAAACCTTTATAGAAAATGCCTCGGTGAAAAAGGGTACGGTTGATGAAGTAGCATTATATTCCGCTCCTTTTAGCTGTATAGTTGATAAATCCAAGCAAAATGAGGTGGAGCTTATATATGATATTCCACAAAGCATAAAGGCACCAATAAAGGCAGGAGAATCTGTAGGAAGCGTTGTATATAAGCTTGATGGCGAGCAGATAGGTATAAGCAAAATCTACGTGAAGGATCAGGTAGAAGATTTAAAATTCATTGATCTGTTGGGAAGAATATTAAAAAGAATCGTTTGTGGGTAAATTTATTCAAAAAAAATACTTGAAAAAGCTATTAAGGTATTGTATAATATAATAGTAAAAAAATTTATAAATATTAAATAAAATACATAGAGGACAAAAAAATGGTAAAATTAAACGAAAAGTTCCTTAATGGATTTGTATCTGCAGAGGAAATCGAAAATATGAGCTCCATCGCTGCAGAGGCTCACGCCAAGCTTATTAATGGCACCGGCGAGGGAAATGATTTCCTCGGTTGGGTCAGACTTCCCGAAAATTATGATAAAGAGGAATTTGCAAGAATTAAAATTGCGGCAGAAAAAATAAAGCAGAATTCCGATATTCTTGTAGTAATCGGTATCGGCGGCTCCTATCTCGGTGCACGTGCTGCTATCGAGTTCTGCAAGAGCCCCCTGTACAATAATCTTAAAAAGGATACTCCTGATATCTATTTTGCCGGTAATAATATTTCTCCCACCGCACTCACCGAGCTTCTCTCTATCTGCGAGGGTAAGGATATTTCGGTAAACGTTATCTCCAAGTCGGGTACAACCACCGAGCCTGCTATCGCCTTCAGAGTATTTAAGTCCTTGCTGGTTGAAAAGTACGGCGAGGAGGGGGCGAAGGATAGAATCTTCGTAACCACCGATAAGGCTCGCGGAACTCTCAAGCAGTTCTCGGATAAGGCAGGATATGAAACATTCGTAGTTCCTGATGACGTAGGCGGCAGATTCTCCGTGCTTACCGCTGTAGGCCTTCTTCCTATCGCATGTGCAGGAATTGATATTGACGCACTTATGCTCGGTGCACAGCAGGCTATGTCTACCTTTGAGAGCTTTGATCTTAATAACAATATTGCCGTAAGATATGCAATTATCCGTAATATTCTTCTCGCAAAGGGTAAGAACACCGAGATTCTCGTAGGCTATGAGCCCTATATGCTTATGCTTAACGAGTGGTGGAAGCAGCTTTATGGTGAGAGCGAGGGCAAGGATAAGAAGGGTATTTTCCCCGCATCGGTTGTATTCTCCACCGACCTTCACTCTATGGGTCAGTATATCCAGGACGGTCAGCGTAATCTCTTTGAGACCGTAATCAGCATAGGCGATCCCGGTGCTAAGTTTGTTATTCCCGAAGATCCTGCAAACGTTGACGGACTTAACTTTATTGCAGGCAGAGAGCTTGACTACGTCAATAAGACTGCTCAGACTGCTACCATCGTAGCACACAATGACGGCGGTGTTCCCAACCTTCTTCTTAACGTTAAGGATAGAACTCCCGTATCTCTTGGCTATCTTATGTATTTCTTTGAATTCGCTTGCGGAATCTCCGGCTATATCCTTGGAGTTAACCCCTTCAATCAGCCCGGCGTTGAGGCGTATAAGAAGAATATGTTCGCTCTTCTCGGCAAGCCCGGCTACGAGGATATGAAATCCGAGCTTGAAGCTCGGATTTACAGTTAATTATGCACATATAAACTTGTGTAAATCTTACAAAATAACAGGATATAAAATAAAATTGTAATTTTGCTCTTGCATTTTATTGTATTTTAGTGTAAAATGTATACAGAGAGATATACATATCTCAAAAATAGGAGGATTTCAAAAATGATAAAATTGTTCATCGGTGGCAAAGGCTCCGGCAAAACCAAGACTCTTATCGAGATGGTAAACAATGCTGTTACTGAATCCAAGGGTAACGTAGTTTGCATTGAGAAGGGTGATAAGCTCATCCACGATATTACATATAAGGCTAGACTTATTGATACAGATGCTTATTCTGTATGTGATGCAGATTCTCTTTACGGCTTTATCGCAGGTATTCTTGCATCTAACTCTGACATTACCGATATCTTCGTTGACTCCGGTCTTAAGATCATCGGCAACGACGTTGCTGCCTTTGAGAATATGCTTAAGAAGCTTGAGAAGATCACTCAGGACGTTAATCTCATTATGACCTCTTCTATTCTTGTTGAGGAGTGCCCCGAGAGCGTTAAGGCTTATCTTTAATATTTATTTTATAAAAAATCCCACGACTTTTCGTGGGATTTTTATTTTTTCACCATATCCTCGGCAATTCATAAAATGGTATCAAGGCATAGAAAAGCTATGACCGAAGACTATATAGTTAAACTTTAATATTTGCATAAGGAATGGTAAAACAATGCAAGAGAACAGAAACTTGCCCTTCTGCGGTACGGGTCAGACCAATAATCAGACTCACGGCGGCGGAACGGTATGCATCGACACTAAGAGAGTCCTTGACAGCTGTCGTGACAGAGACTGCTACGAGGACGTAAGAGTTTATCTCACCGTTAGCGGTGAGGAGATCCTCGCTAATTCCAGTAACGTAAGAACACGCTCTGCCAAGCTTCTTTGGGCATACGTTGGAGTAGATGAGGTTCCTTTCAACTGCGGATTTTACCGCATAAGGATTCGCTATTACATTGAGCTTGAGCTTGAGGCCTGCATTGCCGTAGGTCGTAGCCAGTGCTTCAAGGGCTTGGTTGCTCTTGAAAAGGAAGTAATCCTTTACGGAGGCGAGGGCAGGGCAATAACCTTTACCTCCACTCCCGGTACCTCCTATTGCGGTGTCTGCAATATGACAAACGTGGGAACAAATGACCCTGTAGCAGTTGTAGAAACGGTAGATCCTATTGTTCTTGGCACCAGGGTATCCGATTGCAGCTGCACATGTACCTGCGGCTGTACCGAATACGCTGAGATTCCCGAGGGAGTTCGTAACTCTCTGGGCGAGGAGCTTGTTATTAATACAAATGGTCCAAAGCTCCTTGTATCCCTTGGTATTTTCTCGGTTATCAGAATTGAGCGTCCTGCTCAGCTTCTTGTTCATGCGACGGATTACAGCGTACCCGACAAGGAATGCACCGATGCAACGAATAACGACAATCCCTGCTCGCTTTTCAGGACGATTGCTTTCCCTATATCCCAGTTCAGAGGCACAGACGCTCCTGCCGATCATAACGTTGGCAAGACAGGCGGCGGATGTGGCTGCCAGAGAGGCTAGAGAAAGCAGAAAGCCACCCATTAGGGTGGCTTATTTTTATAGCTTAAGATCGTTCTGTCTTGCAATTTCGTATGCGAACATTGTAGTTGCCGATGCGGCCGATAAGGATGCACGGAACTCTCTTGCATAATCTATTTTTACCAGCATATCAGCGGCATCGATTACCGAGCGTGAGATTCCACGCTTTTCGCCACCTACTATCAGTAATAGAGGTAGCTTAAGATCGCATTTTCCGAGAATATTGTCGGTGTTTTCATCAGCACATACAACGCTATATCCCTTTTCCTTGAAGATTTTCAAGCACTCTGCGGGAGATGATTTATAAATCCTAAACATTTCCGATGCACCGGCAGAGCTTCTGGCAACAACGCCTGCGGCACTCATCCAGTTTCTTTCGGTAAGGATAATTCCGCTGCAGCCCATAGCATACAGAGATCTTAGAGAATATCCGAAATTATAGGGGTCCTCAATGCCTTCTATCATAACGTAAAATCCAGAGGGAAGTATAAGGGAAGTGTCAGAAAGGGAGGGAAGTGTTCTCTCCTCACAAATAGCAATAAGACCTCCGTGAGAGTTACCGAGAGTTAATTCGTTGAGTTCCCCGCTTGTGCTTTCTATAACCTCATATCCGTACTTCGATGAAACTGCCTTAAGATATCCTACGTCTTTTCCGATTTTCTTCATTTTGGAGGCATCATAAAGTATCTTCGAAACTTTTCTGTCATTCACTCCTGCATCAATTCCACGCAAGATTGCACGTATAGAGGTCATGCCTTCAAATACAGTTGAGTCCTGAAATTTTAATTCTTCTTTCTGCATTTTTATCAATTCGCTTTCATATATTTGAGTAGATTATATTCTATTGGAGGGGTTATGATGATAGATTCATTAAGGAGAGAGCGTGCAGAGCTTATCGCTGAATACGTCATTGATACAGGTGCTACAGTACGAGGTGCTGCCCATTATTTTGGCATAAGTAAAAGCACAGTACATAAGGACCTGACTCATAGACTGAAATACCTGAATCCATCGCTTTATAGCCTTGTAAAGACCGTTCTTGAGCATAATAAGTCAGAAAGACATCTCCGAGGCGGCGAGGCCACCAGGCAAAAATATCTGACCGAGGCTAAACGGGAAAAGGGAAAAATAGGGAATTAATAACAGGGAAGTACCCTACCCCCTTTTTCTTATCAATTTATTATACTATTTTTTAAAAGCCTTTTCAAGCCATTTGATAATTTTTTGTGATTTTCTGATAAATCAATTATAAGATCCATTATAAAATGAATTTGTTTATAAGAAAAATCTAAGTGTGATAGAATCATAAATTATAGAAATACTTATGAAGATATCTCGTACATAATTTATATAAAAAGGATTACACGGATGCAAAAGATATAAAAGATCCCATCAGCCTATTGAAATTTAATTAATCCATAAACTACTATTTATAGAAATACGGATGATAAATCAAGGCAAAATATTTAAACTGCAAAAATAGACATAAATATCAAAATAAGCAAGACCTATATATCAAAATACGCAAAACTTATCAGAAAACCTATAAATAGCCATATTCAGCCCATTATTGTTCCCTCTATTATACAAAATTTGCCTTTTGTATAATTATGGATATATTTCCCTAGCCCGATATGTGGGGGAGTTTCGGGGGATTTTAGGCTTTTTGCCCTTTTTTACTTTTTTCGATCTCAGGGGAGTGTTAGGGTCTAATTCCCCATTTTTTGTTTTATATATTGGGGAGCGTTTGTGCATCTTATATTTTATGATCAGGGAACTCTATTATACCTTGTCATAGATCCACTATGCTATCAATTCCCTATTTTAGATCGGTAGGGAATTGCCCTGCTTTTCCCTATTTTCTTTGATGATTCCCTATTCTTCCCTTTTAAAAACGAAAACACGGTAGAGATATTCCCTACCGTGTAGATTTTTATTTTACGAATTCTCCGTATATAGCGTTAAGAGCTGTGATATAATCGTTTGCATCAACGCCGATGATAATATTAAGCTCGCTGGAGCCCTGATCGATCATACGGATATTTACGTTCGCCTTAGCAAGAGAGGTGAAAATACGTGCCGCAGTTCCCTTCACCTTAACCATGCCTCGTCCAACGACGGCAATAAGTGCCATATTTTCCTCAACAAAAACGTTTTCGGGGTTGATATTCTTACAGATGCCCGCAAGAACGTCGCCACGCTTCTCAGAAAGAGCCTTTGTGGATACGATAACAGTCATTGTATCAATACCCGAGGGGAAATGCTCGAAGGAAATCTTATTCTCCTCGAGAACCTGAAGCACCTTACGTCCAAGACCAAGCTCGGAGTTCATCATCGCCTTTTCAATCGTAACGCTGGAGAATCCTGTTCTACCTGCGATACCGGTGATAACGTGATCGCCAACCTCGTCGGTTTCGGGTACGATAAATGTGCCCTTATCCTCGGGACGATTGGTGTTTCTGATATTAATAGGAATCTTGGAGTATCTTACAGGGAAAATCGCGTCCTCGTGAAGCACAGTCGCACCCATGTAGGAAAGCTCACGAAGCTCCTTATAGGTTATAGTTTTAATGGGCTTGGGGTTATCTATGATTCTGGGGTCAGCCATAAGGAAGCCGGAAACGTCGGTCCAGTTCTCATAGAGTGTAGCAGAGGCTGCACGTGCAACGATAGAGCCGGTTATATCAGAGCCTCCGCGAGAGAAGGTCTTGATAGTTCCGTTAGGCATAGAGCCGTAGAAGCCGGGGATAACAGCATACTCTACCTCAGAGAGTGCTTCCCTCATCACGTCGTTTGTTTTTTCAGCGTTAAAGCTACCGTCCTCGTTAAAGAAGATAACCTTCTTAGCATCTATAAAATCAAATCCAAGATACTTAGCAAGAATCATAGCGTTAAGATACTCGCCTCTGGACGCGATATAATCTCTACCGGTGTTATGAAGGAGCGACTGCTCTATCTTTTCAAACTTGGATGTGAGATCGAGATCGATACCAAGCTCATTAATAATATCTATGTATCTCTGTTTGATCTGATTAAATACCTTGCTGGCGTCCTCCTCGTTAACTGCAAGTGCGTAGCATTTATAAAGAAGGTCGGTAATTTTTGTATCACTTCCCTGTCTTTTACCGGGAGCGGAAGCTACTATATATCGTCTTGTGGGGTCGCTTTTAATAATTTCGGCTACCTGTCTGAAGTGCTCTGCATCTGCCAGCGAGCTACCGCCGAATTTTAAGACCTTGAGGCTCATACTAAAGAAATTCTCCTGTCGAAAAAAGTTACTATAATATTATATGCAAAAAACAACAGTTTGTCAAGTCTAAAAGACAAATAATAGGCCCTCTTCTCTGCTTTCTGGAATAAAATTGCAAAAAATAATAAAAAACATTAAAAAATATCTTGACTTTTTGATACTTGTCTGCTATAATATAGGAGTCGCGTGGAGAGATGGCCGAGTTGGTCTAAGGCGCACGACTGGAAATCGTGTATACCCTAACCGGTATCAAGGGTTCGAATCCCTTTCTCTCCGCCAATAAGAAAAAGCACCCATTCGGGTGCTTTTTCTTATTGCTGAAAGAAACGAACCCTCTCCGTGCTTTGCACGGAATAGGGTTCGCATACGAAGCTCGAAGATCGGAAAGTTTACTTGCCAGGCGAAGAGCGAAGTATCTTCACCAAAGTGAATATTCCTTTAGGTGCCACCTCATTTCAGGTGTTTTTTTGTTTGGCGGAGAGAAGGCTGGATCCGAAAGCCGCCCCCTTTCTTGACAACCTCATTTCATGTGGTTTTCTTTTTATGACAAAAGAAAATTCGATCAATATTGACATTAAGGTATGTCTGTGCTATAATATTTGTCGTAAAAATAATAATTTTGGAGGACGAAATGAAAAAGTTTTTTGAAGAATTTAAAAAATTTATAATGCGTGGTAACGTAGTAGATATGGCTGTCGGTGTTATCGTTGGTAGCTCCTTTACCGCTGTGGTAAACGGAATGACTAACTTTATCATCAAGCCCATCATCAACTGGATCCTTGCACTTATTCTTGGTGCAGATACTCTTAGCGGTGTTGTTACAATGCTTAAGACTGCATACGATGCAAACGGTGTTGTTGATCTTGCTAACTCCATCTATATCGACTGGGGTGAGTTTATCAACGCAGTACTTAACTTCTTTATCGTTGCATTCGTGCTCTTCACTATCGTTAAGCTTATCAACAAGCTTCGTGATTTACAGAAGAATATCGACGAGCAGATCAAGAAGAACGATCTCACCAAGGAGGATAAAAAGATCCTTAAGTCCCGCGGCGTAAAGCTTCGCGACAAGGAAGCTGTTAAGGCATACCTTGCTGAGAAGGAAGAGGCTGAGGCTAAGAAGGCCGCTGAAGAAAAGGCTGCTGCAGAGGAAAAGGCAAGACTTGACCGTGAGGCAAATCCCACTACCGAGGATCTCTTAAAGCTGATTCTTGACGAAATCAAAAAGAACTAAGACTAAGACCGAGATCATTTGATCTCGGTCTTTTTATTGACAATGGGACCTTTTTGATGTATAATTATTATATAAATCTTTAGGAGTAAAACATGTTTGAAAGCATAAAGGCAAAGCTTGTATTCGGAAAGCTTCTTGCACGACCCGATATAAATAATGCATACAAAATGGTAGGCCCGGAGGACTCCTGGTATGAAACCATCAGCTGTGTTCACCGTTCTCTTGCCGAAATACAGAGGCTTCCACACCAGGTTCTCGAAATAAAAAGCTCTGACGGGCTTATGCTTAAGGGAATATATTATCCTATAGAAAACGGATCTGATAAAACCGTAATTTGTATACACGGATATTCCAGCCATGCTGAGCGTGAATGGGCGTTTCCCGGTCTGTTCTATCATTCCCTGGGCTTTAACGTTCTTATTCCCTATCAGAGAGCTCACGGAATAAGCGAGGGAGAGCGTATTACCTTCGGTGCTATGGAGAGCCTTGACGTCATTGGTTGGGCTGAAAAGATCAACGAAATTACACCTGATGGCAAAATCCTGCTTCACGGTCTTAGCATGGGTGGTCTTATCGCACTTCTTCTTGCAGATAAAGAGATTCCCGGAGTCAAGGCCATTATTTCCGATGCTCCATCACCCGGAATAGAGAGCTTCTTTAAAAACGTATCAAAGGACGTGTTTAAAAAAGGCGGCGAGCGAGTGGCAGAATGTGCTATGAGGGATTTCGAAAGGCATACCGGCTTTCATCCCCGCAATCTCAATGCTATCGATTACGTTAAGGGAGGCATTTATCCCATGCTACTTTCTGCCGGAGAGCTTGAAAATATCGACGGCTTCCTTAATGAATTAAAGGACCTTAATCCTGCTCCTACCGAAATAATCATTCTTCCCGGCTGTAATCACGGCAATGGAATGTATAAAAAGACCCAGATGTATCAAGGAAAAATTAAGGAATTTATCAATAATTATATGTAAAGAAAAGGCACCCCAAAGGGTGCCTTTTCTTATGAATCGCGATATGCTATAGCAAGGGTAGCTGCGATAATTTTCTTCGCTCCAAGCGAACGAATAAGCGATGCCGCAACGCTGACCGATGCACCGCTGGTAATAATATCATCTACGATTATTACCTCTCTTCCGCTAAGATCCAGATCCTTGATAAGCCTGAAATCTGCATTTTTCATTCTGTCGGTGCGTTCAAGTGACTTCTGCGGTCTTTTGGAGTTAGATTTAAGCAATGGAATATATCTTCCACCAAGCCTTTTCGCAACAGATCTGGCAAGTAATGCCGAGTGATCTATGCCATGCTCGATAATAGCAGATCTTCGCCTTGGAACGTTGGTGAAAATATACTTTTCGGGATCGCATACAGAATTACGTATAGCGGCCGCAAGCTCCTCTGCACATAGGTCTAAAACGTCGGAGCGATTATCTCGCTTAATGCTGTAGATCAAGGAATTGCCGGGTGCCGCCTCGGCTCTGTCAAGATAGCGAAAGCATTTGATTACACGCCTTACGTAATGGGATTCAAGAAACTGATTTGAACAGTCGCACTGATGTAAAAGCTTCGCACATTTCGAACAGTTGCGTGACTTAAATTCTTCAAATTTGGCAGAACATTTAAGGCAGAGTGCCTTTTCGCCATGATTTAGCCTTTCATGGCAGCATACACATTTAGGAACGGACAGGGCGAAAAGCACCCTGTCCATTATATCGTTTAATTTCATTATTTACTAGCCTTGGGGAAGGAATCCTTAAGACCTACGATGCGGTTAAAGGTGTTTTCATGCTTCGTATCCTTAACGAAATAACCCGTTCTTACGAACTGGAATCTTTCACCTGCCTTAGCCTCTGCGAGTGCGGGCTCGATTTTTGCATGCTCAATACGTGTAACGGATGACTTATTGAGATAATCGTCATAGGTCTTGTCCTCGGGGATATCTGCGGTGTTTTCAATATCGAAGAGGAAATCGTAAAGCATTACGGTGGTATCCTCGGCATACTTCTCGGAGAGCCAATGAATAGTTCCCTTCACCTTTCTGCCGTCGACGGGCATACCGTTTCTTGTTTCAAGATCGGCAGTACATCTTATCTCAACAATATTGCCGCTTTCATCCTTAACTATCTCGTTGCACTTAACGATATAAGCACCCATAAGGCGAACCTCACCGTCGGGCTTCATTCTGAAGAACTTAGGCGGAGGAACTTCAGCGAAATCGTCGGCATCAATATAAAGCTCGCGGGTGAAGGCAACCTTTCTGGTGCCTGCATCGGGATTGCCGGGGTTATTGGGAAGGTCAAAATACTCAACCTGATCCTCAGGATAATTGGTTACTACAACCTTAATTGGCTTCATAACGGCAATTCTACGCTCTGCGGTAGCGTTAAGCTCCTCACGGATACAATGCTCAAGAAGCTCGTAATCTACAACGCTGTAGGCCTTAGCAACGCCTGCACGAGATACGAAATCAAAGATGGAGGCAGGAGTGTAGCCTCTACGTCTGAGACCGCAAAGAGTAGGCATTCTGGGGTCATCCCAACCGTCAACAAGCTTCTCCTCAACAAGCTTACGAAGATAACGCTTACTCATTACCGTGTGTGTTACGTTAAGACGTGCGAATTCACGCTGCTTGGGCTTCTGCTCAAAGCCAATATTATCAATAACCCACTCGTAAAGGGGTCTGTGGTTCTCAAACTCAATGGAGCAAAGGGAGTGTGTAATACCCTCAAGTGCATCCTGGATGGGATGAGCATAGTCGTAGAGGGGATAGATGCACCACTTGTTGCCCTGTCTGTGATGAGAAATATGAACGATACGGTAGATAGCAGGATCTCGCATATTCATATTAGAGGAAGTCATATCGATCTTTGCACGCAGGGTCTTTGAGCCGTCGGGGAATTCGCCATTCTTCATACGCTCGAAGAGATCGAGGTTTTCCTCAACGCTTCTGTTACGATAGGGGCTCTCCTTACCGGGAGCAGTAAGAGTTCCGCGATACTCACGCATTTGCTCTGCATTAAGATCGCATACGTAGGCCTTGCCTGCTTTGATAAGCTCAACGGCATACTCATAGCACTTGTCAAAGTAATCAGAGCCGTAGAATACACCGCCTGTGGGGGCACAACCAAGCCAGTTAAGATCCTCATAAATGCTCTCTACGTATTCATTATCCTCCTTAGAGGGATTTGTATCGTCATAGCGAAGATTAAACTTGCCGCCATACTTCTTAGCGGTCATAGCATTGATCCAGATCGCCTTAGCAGAGCCGATATGAAGATATCCGTTAGGCTCGGGTGGGAATCTGGTGTGGATCTTAAGCTCGGGATTTGCCGCAAGATCCTCGTCGATAATATCGTGTATAAAGTTACTTCTGAGTTCTTCCATTTTAATAGTCCTCTATTTTATTATCAAATGTTTTTTATACTCTTTAACAGTAGTAGTTCCGCCGTGACCCGGATATAACAGCGTTTCATCGGGCAAAACTGTCATAAGGCGACGTATAGACTGACGCAGCATAACGAAATTACCCGTAGGTAGATCATATCTGCCGAATCCACCGCCCTCGAATACGGTATCGCCAACGAATGCTACGTTTTCAATGTAATAGGTAACGCATCCTATGGTGTGACCGGGACAGGCAATAATTCTCACCTGGGAGTCCCCGAGGGGGATGATATCACCGTCCTTTACCTGAGTTACCTCACCGAAGTAGCCTCGGTCGGTACCGTCGAAAAGCTTATAGCAATTTCTCATAGGATCAGAGAGGGCGGATGCCTCCTCGCTGAGAGCAATAACCTTGGCGTCGGTATTATTTACCCAGCTTTCAATCTCAAGAATGTGGTCGAAGTGTGCGTGGGTCAGGAGAATATATTTTACTTCCCCATTTACAAGCTCCTTATTATACGGAGCCGTGGGGTCTATTATCGCATATTCATTATCCGCTGAAATAAGATAACAGTTTGCGGAAAAGGAATGAGGCGAATCAAGAAGCTGAATTCTTAGCATTTTCCTCTCTCCGAAAATACAAAATATTTATAATATATTAGTATATCACAGCCTTCGCTAAAAGTCCAGCATTTTTTTAGACATTTAATAACTTTTTTCAAAAAAGAAGCATAAAATAAAAGCAAGGGATAGTCATTTTTTCTATCCCTTAAATTTATTAAGCTAAGGAGTTTTCGACTTGAATAGCATTACAGTTACCGTAGGTGGCGTTACCTATGCCCTGAAGCTTAAAAAGCTACTCTCACGTGCAGGTATTCGGTCAAAGCTCGTTAAGGTTGATAACACCGAGGAAAGTCTTGGCTGCTCGCATGGACTTGAGCTTTATGAGGCGGATTTCTACTGTGCAGTTATGATTATGAAGGAAAACCGATTTGCGTATTCGGTTTATAAAAAAGATAGATGATATACTTCGACAACGCCGCAACGTCATTTCCAAAGCCTCCCTCGGTAATCAAGGAAATTAATTTCTGCCTTAAAAAATATTGCGGAAATCCAGGAAGAAGCTCTCACAGAATGTCTGTAATGGCTAGCGAAGCCATCTATGAAGCAAGAGAAAATATAGCAAAGCTTTTAGGTGTAGATACACCCGAGCAGGTGGTTTTCACCTATAATGCTACCTATGCACTCAATCTTGCAATAAAAACCTTTATCACTCATAAATGTCATATTTTAATCTCGGATTTTGAGCATAATTCGGTAATCAGACCGATTGAAAAGCTAAAACGGACGCTTGGCATCGAGTATGATACCTTCAGCACGGACGGAGATATTAAAGAGAATATTAAGGCTCTAATAAGAGCTGATACCGAAGGGATAGTATGCTCGATTGCCTCTAACGTGACGGGTGAAAGGATCTCCTTGAAGCTGCTTTCGAATGTTGCAAGGGAAAATGGTTTATTCTTAATAATTGACGCCTCGCAAGCAATCGGTCACGAAGAAATTAATCTTACTAAAACCCCATGTGACGTTCTTTGTGCCCCGGGTCACAAGGCTCTATTTGGAATACAGGGATGCGGATTTGCCTATTTCAAGGAAAACAAAAGAAAAGAAAGCTTTATTGAGGGAGGTAGCGGCTCCGACAGTGCCAGTATCGTGATGCCGATGCTATTGCCCGAGGCCTTCGAGGCTGGAACGCTGTCAACCCCTGCAATAGTATCGCTGAGTAAGGGAACTGAATATGTTATGAAAATCGGAACAGATGATATTCAGCATAGACTTGATTCACTGTGCAACGCAATGGAGGAAAGACTTGAAAATATTAAAGCCATCAGGCTTTATAAAAGCGGAAACGGTATTATTTCATTTAATCTCTCTGATGTTCCCTCCTCAAGACTAAGCATGGCCCTTGATAGGCGTGGAGTATGTGTAAGAGGCGGACTTCACTGTGCCCCCTCGGTTCACAGAAGGCTTGGAACCCTTGACGTAGGAGCTGTACGAATGTCCTTTTCCTACTTCAATAAAAAATCCGAGATAGATAAGGCGTATAAAATACTGCGTGAAATAGCCGAGCAAATATAAAAAACAAAAAGGGCTCTTGGGAGGTAAATCCGTAAAGAACCCTTTCTTTTTATTTCTGCTCCAGTTTATCTAAGTAATCTGTAATTTTTTGAATTGCGTTAACCTTGTATCTTGCGAATGCAGTACCATTACAGTCGACCGTCACGTCGGCATATTTTTCAAAAAGAGGTGCTCTCTCATTATAGAGATCCTGCATCGTCATACCTTTTTTAAGCACTACGCCACGCTTCGAAAAATCAACAAGTCGGTTGCTGATAACCTTAGCACTTGCGTAAAGATAAACGACAATTCCCTTCTCCTTGAATCGTTCCATAACCGAGGGATAATACACAGCACTTCCGCCGGGAGTAAAAACGATATTGTCATCCTCTATGGTAAGAAGAGTTTCCTCCTCGATACGCTTAAAGCCGTCGAGGCCCTCCTCATCCATTATTTGCTGAAGGGGTCTGCCATCGGTTTTCTCAATAACCTTATCGCCGTCGACAAGCCTCATTTTAAAATGCTTGGCAATTGCCCGACCCATGCAGGATTTACCTACTGCGGGCATACCTATAAGTGTTATAGTCATAGATTAGTCCTCTAGTTGATCAGAGTATATGAATCCTTCTTTACCTTGTATATACCGCATTCGTGTGCGGAGAGTTTGTGCTCGTTGCCTTTATCCCCGAAAATAAGCTCCAGGGCCTCTTCTTCGAAGCCGAGCTTGATGTCCTCGTCGGAATTATTAAATACGGTAACAAAGGCAAATTCATCGTCGTAGCGGGCGAATGAAAGAAGCTTTTCGTCAATATGAAGCAGCTTATAATCTCCGCACTGATAGACCTCATTCTCGCGTCTGATGCGACCGATGATCTTATAATGATTAAGAAGCTTTTGCTCCTCCTTGCCCCAAGGATAAGGCATCCTGTTAAAGGGATCGCGATATCCCTCAAGTCCTGCCTCGTCACCGTAGAATATGGCAGGAATGCCGGGCATAGTTGCAAGAATGGTATATGCCGAAATAAGTCTGTCTACAGCAACCCGTCTGCGAGCGGGATCCATACGTAGCCTTGCCAGCTCGTGATTATTCTTGCCATCTGCACTCTCACCGCCAAGAACGGTAAGAATACGCTCGGTATCGTGGGTGCCGAGAAGATTCATCTGATTATGTAAAACCTGCTTCGGAGCGTTGTAGGTAACGTCTGTCATGGCGTAAGCAAGGCTCTCGTAGCCGTGACCAAGCAGATAATCAATAATACCTCGCCTTAAGGGATAATTCATTACTCCGTCAAGCTCGCTGCCCTGATAATATCGCCTTCTTGTGCCGTAGGATTCCTTGTTTGAAGCATCCTCCCAGACCTCGCCGTAAAGTATCCTGTCCTCGCCGTCCTCGGAGAGTCTATCCTTTATCTTAGAGATAAATCTGTCGGAAAGCTCGTCTGCTACGTCAAGCCTAAAGCCGTAAATTCCCATATCTCTGTACTTGGATATTACGCCGTTTTCACCAACGAAATACTCAGAACAACTGGGAATATCGGGGTTAATTCTAGGCAGAATCTCAATTCCCCACCATGATGTGTATTTATTCGGAAACTGCTGGAAATCATACCAATCAAAATATTTCGACTTGCGTGACTGGTAAGCACCCGTTTCCTTGTATCTTCCATATTTATTAAAGTAAATGCTATCGGAGCCGGTGTGATTGAATACACCGTCGAGAATTATCTCAATTCCCTTCTCACGACATGCCTTTATCAAAGCCTTAAATGCCTTTTCTCCACCGAAAATAGGATCTATGGTCATATAATCGGCCGTATCGTATTTATGGTTAGAATAGGCTCTGAAGATCGGGCTGAGATAGATGGCAGTAGTGCCTAAGGATTTAATATAATCCAGCTTCTCGATAATGCCCCAGAGAGTTCCACCGAAGAATGTATTGTTATAAAGAGGTGCACCGGGATAATCGGGATATTCAGCAACGATCTTCCAGTCACCCCTGACAAGCCTTGCTCCGTCGGGAATCTCGATATGACCGCCACGTCTGAATCTGTCAACGAAAACGTGATAGATGACGCCGCCACGTATCTTACCGGGCTCCTTATATTTAAAATCGCAGACAGTCATCTGCATCATATTATATGGCTCGGAGTTGGTATCGAAATAAATACCACCCGCCCATTTATGGCCGTAGAGCTCGCCTGCAAGCACAGAAAGGCTCGGCCTTAAAAAATACAAGCCCGTGCCTAAATCCTTGATATTTATACTAAAAATATAGGAATCGTATTCCCCGTCAAGTCCGCACCACTCGGCCTTAAGCTTAGTTATCTTTTCGCATGCATTTTCATCATATACGTCGAGATAAACACCGATTGCACCGAGGGATCTTGGAATGCTCAGCTTAATTTCAGCCTTCTCATTAATGTTGAAGGCGGTTGAGATGCCGCCCTTGCCTTCATGAATATACTCATATTCAGCACGGTTATTATGCATCTCAACCACCAAAAAGTGTTTTAAGTCCACTATTACCTCTGGAAAAGTAAATTATTTGATCTGATTGATAGGAGTAGCGTGCCAGATGTTCTCCGCATAGTTTCGAATAGAGTTATCGGATGCGAATACGCCACTGGTAGCGGTGTTCATAAGCGACATTCTGGACCACTTCTCTCTGTTAGCATAATCCTTCATAGCTCTTCTGTAGGTGTGAGTATAGGACTCGAAATCAGCAAGGCACATGAAGGGGTCTGCTACGCCGTTAACAGCGTTGATAAGGTAATCAGCGATATGGGAGAAGTCCTGACCTGCGATGGGAGAATAGAATCTGTCAACAACGCGGCGAAGATGCTCGGAGTTGTGATAGAAGCTTCTTGCATTGTAGCCGGATCTCCAGAGCTCGTCAACCTCATTGGTGTTAAGACCGAAGATGTAGATGTTGTCCTTGCCACACGCATCGTAGATCTCAACGTTAGCACCGTCCATAGTACCCATGGTAACAGCACCGTTCATCATAAGCTTCATACAGCCCGTACCGCTGGCCTCCTTACCTGCAAGGGAGATCTGCTCGGAAATATCAGCAGAAGGAATAAGAACCTCAGCAAGAGATACGTTGTATTCCTCCATGAATACGATCTTGATCTTGTCGCGGGTAAGAGGATTTCTCTCAAGCTCCTCGGAAAGGAACCAGATAAGCTTAATAAGCTTCTTAGCCATTACGTAGCTGGGAGCAGCCTTACAGCCGAAGATGAAGGTCTGAGGAGGAATATCCGCATTGGGATTATCCATGATCTCGGTGTAAAGGGACATGATCTTAAGCACGTTAAGGAGCTGACGCTTGTACTCGTGCATTCTCTTGATCTGTACGTCGAAGATAGAGTCGGTATCAATACGCTTGCCGGTCTTATTATATGCGTAATAAGCAAAGGTCTCCTTGTTATGATGCTTGATATCGGCAATTCTCTCAAGCACAGCCTTGTCATCCTTGTAGTTAGCAAGACCGATAAGCTCTCTTCCGTCATCCTTGAAGCCCTCGCCGATAAGCTCGGTAAGAAGCTCGGTAAGTGCGGGGTTGGAGTAGTTGAGCCATCTTCTGTGAACTACGCCGTTGGTAACGTTAGTGAACTTCCAGGGAGTCATCTTATAGAAGTCATGGAAGATGGTCTTCTTAAGAATATCCGAGTGGAGCTTGGATACGCCGTTTACGGTATGAGAGCCAACGATAGAAAGGTTAGCCATTCTTACCTGGTTGTAAGCAACGATCGCCATACGGGAGATTCTGTTCCAGTCACCGGGATAGAGGTTCCAGAGATCAGCGGTAAATCTACGGTTGATCTCGTTAACGATCATAAGGATTCTGGGAAGCTTCATGCCGAAGAGATCAAGTCTCCAGCACTCAAGTGCCTCGGGAAGAACTGTATGGTTGGTGTAAGAAACGGACTTAACAACAATGCTCCATGCATCGTCCCAGCTGTAGCCGTACTGGTCCATAAGGATTCTCATAAGCTCGGGGATAACGAGTGCGGGGTGAGTATCGTTGATGTGAAGGCAAATATTGTCCTCAAAGCCTGCAAGAGTGCCATGCTCAGCAAGATACTCGTTAATGATATTCTGAAGAGAAGCAGAAACGAGGAAATACTGCTGGGTAAGACGAAGAAGCTTACCCTCGTCGTAGTTATCCGGGGGATAAAGCTGCTTGGTAATAGATTCTGCATTATAGTCAGCAGAGAAATTCTTAACGTAAGAACCCTGAGTAGCGTAATTGGGAGTAGGCTTAGCAACAGGCTTTGCTCTCCAAAGACGGATAACGTTTACCGCATTGGTGTTAGTACCGGGGATAAGAATATCGTAAGGTACTGCGTTTACCTCGTCGTACTCGTAGTTGTTTACGGTATACTTGCCGTTTTCCCACTTCTCTTCGATCTTACCACCGAACTTAACGCTGATGATCCTATCGGTTCTGGGAACAAGACGAACGCCGCCGGAGGCAAGCCACTCGTCGGAAAGCTCAACCTGCTCTCCCTCAACTATCTTCTGACGGAAGAGGCCGTTCTCGTAAAGGAGCGAATAGCCCTTTGCGAAATAGTCCTGAGCAGTAAGCGAATCCATAAAGCAGGCTGCAAGTCTACCAAGACCGCCGTTGCCGAGGCCGGGGTCAACCTCACATGCGTAAACCTTGTCAAAGGAGGAGCCGAAGTCCTCGAGAACCTCACAAAGCTCGTTGTAGATGCCGAGGTTCATAGAGTCGTTTTTAAGAGCACGTCCTACGAGGAACTCCATGCAGAGATAGCAAACTCTCTTGCCGTTAACCGCTCTGGTTCTCTTCTTGAACGCCTCGCGGTATTCGAGCATAATATCCTTTATTGCAAGGAAGGATGCCTGATAGAGCTGATCGGGGGTAGCCTTCTGAGCATTGAAAATGCCTCTGGTTATAAGCTTGGCCTCGATTCTCTCCTTAAGCTCCTGCTTTGTAATTTTTTCTTTTTCTCCACTAAGGGTATTTGCGATGATTTCACTGTTCATTGGTTTGATTTTCCTTGTTTTTGATTATACTAAATTCTTATAAATCGAGATATATTCCTTGGCAGAATTCTCCCAGGTGAAGTTAGACTTCTTTGCAGCGGCGGTAAGAAGGTTCCACTTCTTCTTATCATGATAAAGGCTCAGAGCGTCCTTAACGGTAAAGAGAAGCTCGTGTGCATTATAATTATCAAAGCGGAAGCCGTTAGCACCCTCCTCGCCATAGGTTCTGATAGAGTCGTAAAGACCGCCAACCGAGCGAACAACGGGAATAGTACCGTAGGAGCATGCGATCATCTGAGCAAGTCCACAGGGCTCGCTCTTAGAGGGCATAAGGAATATGTCTGCACCGGCGTACATCTTCTTGGAAATGACACGGTCAAACTTGATGAGTGCCTTGAAGTTGGGATGACGGAACTCAGCGGCTCTGAATGCATCCTCATACTCCTTTTCACCCGTGCCAAGCACGATAAACTGTACGTTCTCACAGAGAAGCTCGTCGATAATATGAAGGACGAGATCAATTCCCTTCTGAGATGCAAATCTGGTTATCATAACGATGAGAGGAACGTCAGGCTCCACGGGAAGTCCAACCTCCGCCTGAAGAGCAGCCTTGTTCTTAGCCTTACCGGATTTGTAGGTACGGTTATTGTAGCTTGCATATATATCTCCGCCCTTGTCGGGAGAGAAATAATCATAGTCGATACCGTTGATTACGCCACGCATTTTATGTCTGGAATCTCTGATAATGCCAGAAAGTCCGAATGCAAAGAAGTCATGCTCAAGCTCGTTTGCGTAATTGGGACTTACGGTAGTAATGAAGTCCGAGCAAACCAAGGCACCCTTCATAAGATTAATGCAGCCATCGAAATCAACAATGTTTCTGTACTGGGAGTCAAGGCCGAATACGTCACCGAGAATATGAGAGCCGAACTTGCCCTGATACTCAATGTTGTGAATAGTATATACGGTCTTTACGTTCTTAAGAGCGTCATTACCCGCGTACTCTGTTTTAAGATAAATAATAGCCGGAGCCGCCTGCCAGTCGTTGGCGTGGAGAATGTCGGGAACTCTGCCCGAGTGGAGCATAAATTCCACAACAGCACGGGAGAAGAATGCAAATCTCTCTGCATCATCATACTCGCCGTAAAGTCTGCCACGGTTGAAATAATAATGATTCTCAACGAAATAGTAGGTAACGTTATTATGAACAAGCTTGAATACAGATGCACCGGTGTGACGCCAGCCGTGATTGAAGCTCATATCAAGCACAAGCTGCATCTTACAGCGATACTCCTCCTTCATTGTGTCGTAGAGAGGAAGAATAACCTCACACTCATGGCCCTCGGAGGCAACGGCACCGGGAAGAGCACCCATAACGTCACCAAGTCCGCCACTTGCAGCAAAGGGGCCTGCCTCACTTGTTACGTATAAAATCTTCATAGGTCAGATCCTTTTAGAAAAATTAAATTTTACGACCCTTCTGAATATAGAAAGGCATATTGTCGTTGCCCGAGAGATTTACGCCGTCGGTAACAAGAACGTCCTTATCTGCTACGATGCAGTTAAGGTTTGCATTCTTGCAAACGTGAGTACCGTGGAAGAGCACGCAGTTCTTTACAACAGCACCCTTCTCTATGGTTACGTCTCTGAAGATTACCGAGTTGATAACTGTACCCTCGATGTTACACTCGTCAGCGATAAGCGAATTCTCAACCTTAGCACTGGAGGAATGCTTTGTAGGAGCGGAGTTATGAACTCTGGTAAAGATGGGAGCCTCCTTCTTCCAAAGGAGAGATTCTCTTGCACTCTCGTTGTTAACAAGCTCCATAGAATACTTATAGTAATCAAGGAAGCTGGAAACAGAAGCGGCAAAGCCGTTATACTTATAGGTCATGTAGCTGGAGGACTTGCAGCTCTTGAGGAGGAACATGGTGAAGCTGTTAAGATTATAAGCCTCTGCCTCGTCAATAAGGCTGCGAAGATGAGCTGCCTTCATAACGTATATACCAAGGGCAAGCTCGGGATGACGCTCGTCGTAGGTGGAGCTCATAGCGATCTGAGTAACCTTACCTGCAACAGAGGTGATCATCATTCTGGGGGTCTTTGCACTGTAATCGTGAGCAACCTCGCTGGTAACGATGGTAACGTCGGCACCGGTGCTCTCGTGAGATCTGATAATATCGCTTACGTCGATGGTAAGAGCGGTATCGGAGTCCATAAGAACAACGTACTCCTCCTTGATCTCATCGATGTATTCCTTCATAGACTTAAGAGCCTCCATGTGAGTGGAGAACATCTTGCTGTCTGCATGGTGAGAGGTCTGGAAGGGAGAGATAAAGGTGATACCACCCTCGCGACGTGCGAGATCCCAGTCCTTACCGCTACCAAGATGCTCAAGGAGCGAACGGTACTTGTAGTTCGCAACGATATATATGTTGGAAATATCTGCGTTTACCATATTGGAAAGAGCGAAGTCGATAAGTCTGTAACGGCATGCGAAAGGAATTGCCGCCACTGTTCTGTCGCTGGTCAATCTGGAAAGTGTATTATTGTTTAAACTGGAAAAAATTATTCCTGCTGCACTTCTTGCCATTTTCTCTTAACTCCTTTCAAATTATGCCTTAGTGATTACGCTGCCGCTTGCGATAAGGGCGATCTCATCCTTACCTGCATTGTCTTTACCAACGGTAGCACCCGCCTCAACGACGGTATCGGAGTCAACGATAGCGGTATAAACGCGAGCGTCCTTCTTAACCACAACGTCCTCCATAACAACAGAGTCCTTAACGATAGCACCCTCTTCAACGATAACGCCGCCGGAGATTACGGAATTGATAACGGTACCGTAAATTCTGCAGCCCTCGGAGATGAGAGAGTTATCAACTACCGCACCCTTACCTACGTACTGAGGAGAGCGAGCGGTGTTCTTGGAATAGATACGGAAATCCTGATCAGCAAGGCTGATAACGGGATTATCACCTATAAGATCCATATTTGCCTCCCAGAGAGAGGAAATGGTTCCAACGTCCTTCCAATAGCCCTCGAAGCGATAGGAATAAAGCTTCTCGCCGTTGCCAAGAAGGTTGGGGATAATGTTCTTACCAAAGTCATTAGAGGAGTTCTCATCCTCCTCATCATTCTCAAGATACTCGATAAGAGTCTTGGTCGAGAAGATGTAGATACCCATGGATGCCTGGTTGTTCTTGGGAGCCTTAGGCTTTTCCTCAAACTCATAGATGGATCCGTCGGGATTTGTGTTACAGATACCGAAGCGGCTTGCCTCCTCCATAGGAACGGTGATGGTAGCTACGGTACAAGCAGCACCGGTAGCCTTGTGCTGATCCAGCATCTTCTTATAGTCCATACGGTAAATATGGTCACCGGAAAGGATAAGCACGTAGTCGGGGTCATACTGCTTTATGAAGTTAATGTTCTGGTAAATAGCGTTTGCTGTTCCCTTATACCAATCGGAATGCTTGTTACCCTGATAGGGAGGAAGAACGTAAAGTCCACCTCTGATTCTGTCAAGATCCCAGGGCTGACCGTTGCTAACGTATTCGTTAAGAGCAAAGGGCTGATACTGGGTAAGCACACCAACGGTGTCTATGCCGGAATTAATGCAGTTCGAAAGGGGGAAGTCAATGATCTTATACTTACCGCCGAAGGAAACTGCGGGCTTAGCGATCTTTCTTGTAAGATCGTACAGACGGGAGCCTTGACCTCCCGCAAGGAGCATTGCTATACATTCTTTTTTACAGTACATCTTTTTTCTCCTTAAAATTTATTTATATTTTTATTTTTTTCTTGCTTGAATACTTCTTAAATATAGCACCGGAGAACGGAGGAAGAATTATCTCTGCCGTGTAGCTGTCACCGTGCTTCCTTATCTTAATATTCTTCTGATCCTCACTGAGCGAGCCCGTGTCGAATACCGACTCAAGCCTTACACCCTTTTCGGTAGGGATGGTAACACACTGAGTGCCACCGGAGAAGTTAAGGGCAACGATAAGGTAGTTCCCTTTCCTGTTGAAGCGTCTGTATGCTACAACATTCTTGTCCGCCTCGTCAGCAAGAAGCCACTTAAAGCCCTCCTCGTCGAAATCTATATCCCACAGCTCACTGTGGCCAAGATAGAAGGAGTTAAGTGCCGAAACGTAATCTCTGAAGCTCTTGTGATTGGGATACTCCAGCATAAACCACTCAAGCGAGTTGTCGAAGTCCCACTCTCTGAACTGAGCGTATTCGGTGCCCATGAAGAGCATTTTCTTACCGGGATAGGTCATCATCAGCATAAGAGAGGTTCTCGCCTGGGCAAACTTGTCCTCCAGTGAGCCGAACATCTTATTGACGAAGGAGCCCTTGCCATGCACGACCTCGTCGTGAGAGATGGGCATGCAGTATTTCTCGGAGAATGCATACATCAGCGGGAAATTAAGAGCCTTGTGATGATATTTTCTATAAATAGGATCGGTCTTTACGTAGGCGTAGAAATCGTTTGCCCAGCCCATGTTCCACTTCATATTGAAGCCAAGACCGCCCATGCTGACGGGATGAGTAATTCCACCGAAGGAGGTAGACTCCTCTGCTATCATAAGCACGTCGGGAAATTCCTCGAAAATTGCGGTATTGAGCTTACGCAGGAATGCGGTAGCCTCAAGGTTCTCGTTAGTACCGAGATAGTTGGGATGCCACTCGCCGGGCTCGCGATCATAATCAAGATAGATCATGGATGCAACGGCGTCAACTCTCAGACCGTCTATATGGAACTCTCTGAAGAAGTAGAGAGCATTGGAAACAAGATATGACTGGATCTCCTCTCTGCCAAGGTCAAAGAAGCGGGTTCCCCAGGAGCGGGATTCCATTCTGTCCTTGCCCTGATATTCGTAAAGAGGCTTCCCGTCAAATTCGTAAAGTCCCCACTCGTCCTTCGGGAAGTGGGCAGTAACCCAGTCCATAATAACACCTATGCCTGCCTTATGCAGACTGTTGATAAGATGTCTGAACTCGTTGGGAGTACCGAATCTTGAGGTAGGTGCGTAGAAGGAGCAAACCTGATATCCCCAGGAGCCGTCGAAGGGATGCTCCTGCAGAGGAAGGAACTCTACGTGTGTATATCCCATGCTTTTAAGATAGGATGGAAGAATATCAGCAAGCTCGCTGTAGGAGTAATATCTATTATCCTCCTCGTGACGCATAAAGCTGCCCATGTGCATCTCATAGATATTGATGGGAGTGCTGATATAATATTTGCCATCGGAGGTTATGGTCTTTTTTCTATGCTCAAGCCAACGCTTGTCCTCCCACTTAAAGCTTGAATCGGTGAAAATAAGCGAGGCACCGTCTGCACCTCCGCGGGAGAATCTGGCAAAGGGATCGCCCTTGTCGTGAGTGCCGTTCATGCCCTTGATACGGAACTTATAAGGCTGAAGCTCGAGAGAGTTGTCCGAGACGTATTTCAGCTCCCAGATGCCGTTGTCGGTAATTCTGGAAAAATGAACGGCTCTGTTCCAACCCGAGAAATCAGAAACAAGACCAACCGACTTAGCGGAGGGTGCCCAGGTTCTGAAGGTGTACTCGTATTTGCCATCCTTCATTTCCAAAGAGCAACCAAGATATTCGTATGCACGGTAATTAGTTCCCTGATGGAAATAATAGCTACCAAGATCTGTATTAGCCATACATAGCTCTCCTTATTTTATAATAATCCTTAAACATTTTATCATTTAAAGCAGGATTTGTCAAGTAATTAATAAATATTTATTTAATTACGCATAAAATTTAGGAGTTAGCTCTTTACTTTTTTGTGAATGAGGTAGAAGATCGGATAAAATACTACACGTAAAATCAGAGTCATAATCCGTAAGCCAAGGTTAAGAATACAGATATAGATTCTTGATAAAAAGTTGAAAAATGCAGAATTCAGAAGATAAAACGCGGCAAAAGACAATATAAGCATATAAATTCGTATCATTCCGTCAAGGGAAATATAAGAAATTGTAACGAATCCAAGGCTGAAGGCAATAATCGACAAAAATAAAAATACACCCCCCACCCCTCGAGGCTTTATACATTCCTTGAAGTCGGGCAAAGGCAAAACCTTACTAAAAACTATCTGTTTTTTTACTATGGTCGGTATTGCACTTACTATCGAGAGTAAAAGTCTTAATGCCGAAATCAAGACAAAAAACAATGCTCCGTATCCCAAGGAATATAGGATAGAAGCAAGAATTTCTTCGGTAGTAAAGCTTATCATTTACGTAGCCTCAAAAATGGCTTTTCCTTCATTTTTTTATCGGTGTAAAATACGCCCCTTATTATCCCTGCTATCTCTATTTCACCATTATCACGGGTCAGACTTTCAATTTTAAGCCCCTGCCCCTCAACTCCTATTCTTCCTTCGTTTGTTTCGAGTGTAAGATAATCCTCGTCAAAGCTTATAACGTTCAATACTCCGTTAATTGTCAGAACGGTTCTGTTCTTAACCGTAAGTAATGTATGCTTGATCTCGCCCTTTTCCATAAATTTGAAGCCTTTCTTTTTTAAAAAAATACACCGCATATCTTCTACTAGAAAATATGCGGCGTAAATTGCTATTATGCTTCGGATTCTGAGATGATCTCATACATACCCGAGGCTTCACTTTTTTTAGTTGTGTCCTTAATTTCCAATACTCTTACGGTGACCGATCTGTTACCGAAGGCTACGGTGATCTTATCGCCTATCTTAACGTCGTAGGAAGCCTTAGCATTCTTACCGTTAACGGATATACGCTCGGAGTCACAGGCCTCGTTAGCAACCGTTCTACGCTTAATAAGTCTGGAAACCTTCAGGAATTTATCAAGACGCATGAATTAGCCGTTAACCTGATCCTTGAGAACCTTGGATGCGGAGAAGGAAGGCTTCTTGCAAGCATCGATCTTGATAACCTCACCGGTCTTGGGATTACGGCCTTCTCTGGCAGCAACCTCCTTAACCTCGAAGGTACCGAAGCCGATAAGCTGAACCTTATCACCGTTCTTAAGTGCGTTTGCAATAGCAGCGAGAGTAGCGTTAACGGCAGCCTCAGCCTGCTTCTTGGGGAGATTGGTCTCTGCTACAACAACGTTTACGAGATCTGTCTTGTTCATTGGTTTATACATCCTTTCAAAAAAAGTTTTTAACAAGTTAATTATATCAATTATTTTCTTTAAAAGTCAAGTATTACCTGACTTTTTTTGACTTTTCCAAATATAGTTTTGGACTTATTTTCTAATTTTATCTCACGCTTTTTGTATATTTTGCCATTTTTTCGATTTTTTTAGGAGAAAGCATACCGAAAAATACCAATAAACCAAGATAAATCAAGGCTGCAAGGAATATACAGCCGAGCAAAAGAATGCGTTCATTTATAATAAAATAAAGACGGTCATAGACAAATCTGGAAGCAAAAACTGCTATAAATGCAACAAGATATGCAGCAGCCATGCGTGACACCAAGGGTATATGTCGGCCACTTACCCTGCCGTATAAGATAAGCGAAATAAGCAGTGCCGTGGCATAGGAGATCACCGTTCCGATAGGTGCTCCGAAAATACCAAAATCCGATCTTGTTATCAGTATATAGCTTACAATTAATTTTATTATACTGCCCGCAAGCATTGAGATTAACGGTGCCTTTACCTTTCCGCAGGATTCAAGAACGGTGTTGACTATCATAAGCAACGATGAGAAAAGGATCGCCGGTGCCAAAAGACATAGCAACGCTCCGCCAAGCTCTATTTCGGATTTTGGGAAAAGAAGTCCTAAGATCTCCCTTGAAAACAGAATCATTCCGATCATCATAGGTGCAGATACCAGTGCAGTCAGCTCTATGGCACTTTTTTCGGCATCAATTATGGCTTCCCTGTCCCTTGAAACGAAGCCGCGAGTCAGCAGAGGAAGATGTGCAACCGATATGGGAGTGATAATTGAAAGAGCAAGATTAAGCATAGGGACAGCCAACGTTGTATAATTGCCGTACAGGGCACTTGCACGGCCTTCGGAATAGCCGATCTCGGCAAGACTACGCATAATTAACCCAAGGTCGATAAGGTTGGTTATACTCATTATTGCGGCACTTAGAGTGATGGGAATTGAGATAGAAAGGATACGCTTACAAATTTCTGCAAAATTGCCGTTTTGGTGTTTCTGCCCTGTATTTTCATTCTTTATTTTGATTTTAGAACAAATGAAAAGGTAAATCAAACCGAATAAGGAGCCTAGAGTTACACCTAAAATCGTCATTGCAGACAGCATCGTAAGAGGCATATTCAGACGCACTCCGACGGTAGCAAGAACAAGTCCCAAGGCAAGCTTTCCCACACCCTCTATGACCTGGGAAACAGCGATATCCAGAAGCATCATATTGGCACTTAAATAGCCTCTGATAACCCCTGCCAGAGCAACAAAGATTATGGATGGTGCAATAGCGATCATCGTAAAAGCAGAGCCGCTGTTCCCTATCAGCCTTGCTAATGGTGCTGAAAATATTATGAATATTCCACAGGTAATTACACCAAGCAACAAGAACATAACAGATGCAACACGAACTATGCCATAGGAGCTTATTCCCCCATTCCTTTCCTTAGCCTCGGACACCAGGATCATCACCGCCTTTGGCACACCCGCCGTACAAAGCAGATAAAAGAATGCAAAGACCGTATATGCCGAATTGAAATAACCCATTCCCTCGTCACCGAGAATTGACGCAAGAGGTATCTTATAAATCAGTCCAAGCAGCTTCACAATAAGCGTTGACACGGTAAGCGACACAGTACCGCCAAGAAGTGACGGTATGATTGATTTTGGTTTTTCTTTAATATTTATACCCTGCATTTTTCCTCCAAAAAAAGAAAGATTCACTAAAATATATTAGCTTTGTGGGCTAAATATAATAATGAATCTCTCTAAATATAATATATTGGAAGAAAACTGCGAAAATTATCCCTCTATGCCGAAGAACTTAAATATCTCTGCCTTATTCTTCTCTCTTCTGCCATAGCCGCACTCATCAGCCTCCTCAGCCTCTCGAAGATACTCGTAAGGATATTTAGGCCTGAACAAACGCATGATCTCGGCATCGGTGTGAGCGGTACCCTCAAACTTAACAAGCTTAGTAACCGCACCGGCACCAACGGCGAAGATGGTCTGGAACTCCTCCATCATATATACGTTATAAAGTCCCTCGTGGCCCTCAATGGAGAATCCAACGTTCTCAAGGTTGCCGACGGTATTCTTCTGTCTGTACATATAATAAGGCTTATAGCCTGCGAACTTGGTCTTAAGCTGAGAATAGGACACGCTCTTTGCCGCATCGCCACCGGTCAAGGAATAGACGCTGGAATTGTTACGAAGAGCATCGGAGGCCTTCTTTACGCAGAAGGTATGGACGGTAATATTGGTAGGCTGAAGCTCGATAATTCTGTCAACCGTTTCCGAGAAGTTCTCAAAGTCATCTCCCGGCAGACCTGCAATAAGATCCACGTTGATATCACGGAAGCCGATCTCCTGAGCCAAAGCAAAGGCACGGAAGAAATCATCAACCGAGTGATGACGGCCGATCTCACGGAGAATATCGTCGTTTAAGGTCTGGGGATTAACGCTCACACGGCTGACGCCGAATTGCTTAGCCACCTCAAGCTTCTCTCTGGTGATGGTATCAGGTCTGCCTGCCTCAAGAGTAAACTCAAGCAGCGATTCGGTATCCACGTGCTCGCTGATCTTGGATAGCAGACGTCTGAGCTGATCGGCACTGAGAGTCGTGGGGGTGCCACCGCCGATATATATAGTTGTAAGACGCATACCAAGGCGTCTGATGGTATCAAAGGTATCCTCAAGATCCACAAGCATAGCCTCAAGGTAATCGTCAACCATGGAAAGCAGCCTTTTCGTCGTATAGGAAACGAAGCTGCAGTATGCACATCTTGAAGGACAGAACGGTATGGAAATATAAAGCGAGCAGGTGTCCTTTGACGTCTTTTTCATAATCTTCCACTCGGCAGATGCAACCGAAACGGCAAGTGCCGCCTTCTGAGGATTAAGGAAATACTCGTCGCGAAGAACCTTCTTTGCCTTCAGAACACCCTTACCCGAGCGAAGAATGGAATTAGCCACCTTAGCAGGACGAACGCCGGTGAGAATGCCCCAGGGCGGCGTATGACCGAGCAGCTCCTTACCTGCGGCAAAGATTGCCTTACCAACCGCAATAGCCTCGTGGGTGGCAAAGGTGATCTCCTCGGAGAGAGGAACGCTTTCGGTGGACTCGCAGAGCTTATCGTTAAGCTTAATAGAGGCGTAGGCAGTAACGTTCTCGCCCTTCTCGTCACGATAAACCTCCACAGCCACCTCGGGAACTCCCTCGCCGGGCAGCTCATTCTCACCGAAGGTTGCACCGGGAAAGAACACCATGCAAAGTGTCTGTACGTAATATTTATTTATATCACCGTTAATTTTTAAGATCATAAAATAAGCATCCTTAAAAAGTTATCTTCTTAAAACCGCGGAATCCATCAGAATGGTTACAGGACCGTCGGTGGACATCTCGGTACGCATATCGGCACCGAAAACGCCTCTCTCACATTTACCTATCCTGTCCTCAAGCTCGCTGATAAAGAACTCGTAGAGCTCGTTTGCAAGAGTGGGATGGGCGGAGCTAAGGTAATCGGGACGATTGCCGTGAGCGTAGTTTGCATGAAGGGTAAAATTAGACACAACCATTGCCCTGCCCGAAACGTCCTTGATAGACAGATTCATCTTTCCGTTCTCATCGGAAAAGATACGCAGCTTTGAGATCTTCTCAGCAAGAAGGGTGGCGTCCTTTTTATCATCGCCAACCTTTACGCCAAGAAGAAGATACAAGCCCTTACCAATGCTGCCAGACAGCTCACCGTCGGCATAAACAGTGGCAGAGTTTACTCTTTGAATTACACAAATCATATTACTCTCCGTTAAGGGAAATAAGCTTTAAGCCGTTTTAAAGACCCTCACTCAGTTCATAAATCCGCGTCTTACCGAAACTATCTTAGGCAAGGAGCGAAGGCGTGAAACGATAGCGTCATAGTGAGATACGTTACGGCATCCGACTACGATATTTATATACATCTCGCCGTTTTTATCAGGCTGAGTGTTGATCTGGGATATAGATACCTTCATATCTGCAAGAGCCATGGAAATAGCCGCAAGAACGCCGATGCCGTCCTCTGCAAGAATCTGTATCATAGCCTCGTAGAGCGGGCTTGCAGGCGATTCGGACTGCTCCCATTCGGCACGTACCCAGCGAGCGAGATTATCCTCGTTGCCACGGGATGCAATAACGTTGGGACAGTCTGCCTTATGCACCGAAACACCGAATCCGCGGGTAACGAAGCCAACGATTCTGTCACCGGGGAGAGGGTTACAGCATTTTGCAAACTTAACAGCATAGCCGGACTCACCGTCAATTATAACGCCGCCGGACTTACGGGCACGCTTGGAAACGTCGGTAAGCTTAACCTTAGCAAGCTCGTCCTCTGTGCTGAGAGGTCCTTCGTTCTCGGTGCGAAGCTTCTCTATCTCCTCCTTGATCTTAGGCAGGAATCTGGAGAGCGAAATACCGCCAAAGCCGATGGTATTATAGAAATCGTCGGCATTGTTGATTCCGACACGCTTAGCGATGGTAGTAACTATATCGGTCATCTGGGCGTCGGTGATCTGCTTGTAAATTCTCTTGAATTCACGCTCCACCTCTGCCTTACCGACCTGAATATTCTCAGGACGCTTTTCCTTCTTGAACCACTGACGGATCTTGCTTCTCGCCTGGCCGGTCTTTACTATCTTAAGCCAATCTCGGCTGGGGCCCTTAGAGGAGCCCGAGGTAATGATCTCGATGATATCACCGTTGCCGGGAATCTTGTCAATAGGCACGATAACGCCGTTGATCTTGGCACCGGTCATCTTGTTACCAACCGCAGAATGAATAGCGTATGCAAAGTCGATAACAGTCGAGCCGAGGGGCAGCGAGATAACGTCACCCTTAGGAGTAAAGACGAAGGTTTCGTCATGGAAAATATCGGTTTTGAACGAATGAATAAACTCGTCGGGATCTCTGGTATTTTCATCCGACTCAAGCAGCTGAGCGATCCAACGAAGCTTTTCATCAATATTAGTTCCCGAGCTGCCGCCCGACTTATATTTCCAGTGTGCGGCGATACCGTACTGTGCCTCCTCGTGCATCTGCTTGGTACGGATCTGTACCTCGAAGGGTATACCGCTATGACCGATGACGGTGGTATGAAGCGAACGGTAGAGGTTGGGCTTAGGAGTGGAAATATAGTCCTTAAAGCGTCCGGGAATGGACTTAAACATCTCGTGGACAAGACCGAGGGCGGTATAGCACTCAAGCTCGGTATCAACGATAACTCTTACAGCGTAAAAATCGTAGATCTCGTCAAAGGCCTTGTTCTGAGAATACATCTTACGGTAAAGCGAATAAACGGACTTTACTCTGCCCTCAAGGGTAAAGGAGATATTGTTCTCGGACAGCTTCTCTGCCAGAAGGGATTTAGCCACGTCAATAAAGTCGCCGCTTCTGCCGAATTTCTTCTCGATCTCCTCGTGAACCTCCTGATAACCAACGTTATCCAGGTAGTAAAGGCTGATATTCTCAAGCTCCTGCTTGATCCTCTGGATACCAAGACGGTGAGCCAAGGGAGCGTAGATATACATTGTTTCAAGTGCGATCGCACGCTGGCGATCCTCCTTCTTTGCGGAAAGAGTACGCATATTATGGAGTCTGTCACAGAGCTTGATAAAGATAACTCTGATGTCCTTATTCATAGCGAGAAGCATCTTACGGATATTCTCGATATGTGCCTCCTCCTTGTCGGCTACCTGAACCTGAATGATCTTTGTCAGGCCGTCAACAAGCATGGAAACGTCCTTGCCGAACATCTTGCTCAAAATATCAAGATTGGTCTTATCCGCACAGTCCTCAACGGTATCGTGAAGAAGTGCCGCACAGATAGAATCGGTGTCAAGACCAAGCTCTGCAACGATCCTTGCCACAGCAACCGGATGGCTTATATAGGGCTCACCGCTAAGACGCATCTGTCCCTCATGAAGCTTGTCTGCATAGTAATAAGCCTCGGTTATCTTGGCAAGATCGTAATATTTCTCATTCTTCCCGAGATATTCGAGAAGAGATATCATTCCTTCGTACATAAAAAATACCTTTTTGCAAAGGCGTACGTCTTATCTGCTCATCTGCGAGCGGAGGCGTCGAAGAAGCGTTGATTTATCAAGCTTCGCCTTTGTAGTTGAATAGTGTAATTTGAATTTATAGGTCTCCTCGGCCACGTCCTCAATAGAAACGATATTAAGCTCCTTAAAGACCATGATAATAATTTTTAGCTTTGCGTAATTAATGGAAACACCCTCGTCGGAGCTCTTAAGACGGGAGAGAATATCCCTGTGCTTTAGAACGTCAATACCCGAGCGACAGGAATTCTGAATTAGTCTGTAAACGGCGGCAAAATCGGCACGCTGAGGAAGAATATCCTCCTCGGCGGTAAAGGATGCACCACATCTGATCTCCTCAAATCTCTCGTACTCGCCACGATGCTTTGCACGCTGAGTAACGGAGGGCTTAAGATCGCGAATGATAAGCTGGGCACTCTCTCTGCCACCCCATTCGTTTACGTCAAGATTAAACATAACGTCAACCTTATCTCCGATATAAACGCCAAGCGAATCGGGAGAATTGGAGAAATACATTGCGGAAAGGGTGTATCTGCCGTTTCCGAGAGAAAGTCTGGTGTGCTTACCGTCGCTGATGCCGTTGATGTCATTGACCGTCACGCCTCGAAGAACGAACACGGGAATTGGGTTAGAAACACCGAAGGGCTCAAGGAGCTGAATACTCTTTGCAAGAGCCACGTTAATATCACCGAAATCAAGCTCACAGTCGGCCTCTACGGTCTGGATCATATCCTTCTCGGTAAGATTTGCACGTGCGTATTCATTGATAAGGCGTCTGAAGCTATCAAGCTCAGAGCGGGTTACAGAAAGTCCGGCGGCAAGCTCGTGACCGCCGAATTTAATAAGATGCTCCTGGCAGTGACAAAGTGCGTCCACAAGGTTCATTCCCTTAATGCTTCGGCCCGAGCCCTTACCCACGTCGTCGGGAGAAGGAACCGCCGATTCATTACCCTCAAAGGAAACGAGGATAGCAGGACGTGTATATCTCTCGGTAATGCGGGAAGCAACGATACCGATAACACCGTGATGCCAGGTATCAGCATCAAGAACGATAACGGGATTCTTCTCGATGTCGTAATGCTCTATCTTCTGATAGGCCTCCTGCATGATCTTATTTTCCTCTGCCTGACGCTCCTTATTCGTGGTGCAAAGCTCCTCGGCTATTTCCTTAGCACGTCTTGGATCGTTGGAAAGGAACAGCTCAACGGCAAGCGATGCTTCCTTGATTCGACCGGCAGCATTGATCCTGGGAGCGATGGTATAGCCTATGTAGCCCGAGGTGATCTTGGTCTTTTTCTTCCTCTGATATGCTCTCTGAGCATCATTCTTTCCGGATGCCGCATCAATAAGTGCAGCAAGACCGATCCTCTGGGTGTTCTCTATCATAGCGAGGCCGTATCTGACGATAATTCGGTTCTCCTCCTTGATAGGCATAACGTCGGCAATAGTACCGATGGCAACCAGGTCCGCATAGAGCGAGAAAATACGTTTTGCAGCCTCAAGACGTGTTCTGCCCAGAATTTTCTCTTCATAAGCACAAATAAACTTGAATACCACACCAACACCTGCAAGCTCCTTGAAGGGATACTCACAGTCGGGACGGTGGGGATTTATCACCGCAAGAGCCTCGGGCAGATCGGATCTGCACTCGTGGTGGTCGGTGACGATAAAGTTAACACCAATGCTCTTGGCATACTCAACCTCCTCAACGGCGGTTGTACCGGTGTCAACGGTTACGATAAGGGTGGAGCCGTTCTCCTTAATGGCATCAATAGCCTGGGCAGAAACTCCATAGCCCTCGCCTGCTCGGTTGGGGATATAATAATCGACCCTTGCACCGACGGACTTAAGATAGAGATAGAGAGTGCAGACCGAGGTAACTCCGTCAACGTCGTAGTCGCCGTAAACGGTGATCTTCTCTCCTCTTCTGATGGCGGCGGCAACGCCTTCGATTCCTCGATCCATATCCTTCATCTTGAAGGGGTCGAGGAGCATTTCGCTTTCCATATAGATGAAAGCCTTCGCAGATTCCACAGTGGTGTATCCGCGGTTGTAAAGAAGCTTGGCAACAATAGGATTAACGCCCAGACCCGAGGCGATCTCGGAAACCGCTGAGCTGTATTCCCTGCTGTCGATTGATTTTAGTAGCCAGTTCTTCTCCTTCTTTTCTTTGATTTTTAGCATTTTATTAAAACCAAGTGGGGATTTCTCCCGCCTTTCATTTTATTATGCATAATTCAGCTCGGACACCGTCTGCTAAGACGAATTTCCCTCCGAGGGAGGAGCAGTCTAGTTTTCACCTGCCGTAAGACTCGAATTTTGTAGGTTCAAAATGTTATTTGTTAGAGTATTTTGTCATAAGTGCCAGGGCGGTCTTTACACCGTCAACTGCGGCACTGGTAATTCCACCTGCGTAGCCTGCCCCCTCACCTGCAGGATAAAGATTTGAATATCCTATGGCAAGGCGGCTGTCGTTATCCCTGAGGATACGAAGAGGTGCACTGGTTCTGGTTTCTGCACCGGTAAGAATGGCGTCGGGTGCGGCAAAGCCGCTTATCTTTTTATCAAAATCGGTTAGTGCAGATCTGATTCCCTCGGTAACAAACCCGGGCAGATAGCTGTCGGGGTCTGAAAGCCTAACGTTGCTGCCCGACATATAGCTTGGGATAACTCGTGTTGGCGAATTCTTGCATTCACCCTTTAAAAAGTCACCGACCGTAACGATGGGTGCGGCATATCCGCCACCACCTGCTAAAAATGCGTCACGCTCGATCCTACGCTGGAAGGCTATTGCAGACATGGGATCGCCGCCGTAGTCCTCGCGGAAAACGGTGGTGACGACGGCACTGTTGGAGTTTCGCTCGGATCGACTGTTATAGCTCATACCGTTGACGACTACTCCACCCTCCTCGCTGGCGGCGGCAACAACGACGCCACCCGGACACATACAGAAGGTATAGGTACCACGGACCTTGGTATTGTGTGAGAGTGTATATTCCCCGTGTCCAAGACCGTATTTTCCTGCGGCATCGCCGAAAAGTGCGTAGTCAATATCCTCAGCCAGATGCTCGATTCTCATACCGACCGAGAAGGATTTTGCCTCGACGGACATATCCGACCTAATAATACCCTCGTAGGTATCTCTGGCACTGTGTCCGATTGCAAGGATAACTGCTCCGCAGGGGATCTCACCCTTATCGGTAAGCACGGCGGTTACTCTGCCAAGGCTCTGGATTGAGGAAAGATACTTAGTGTTATACATTATTCTACCGCCAAGAGAGGTGATCCTGTCGATCATTCTGTCAACGACAACCGAAAGAACGTCCGTGCCTATATGAGGCTTGGCGATATATCTGATCTCCTCGGGAGCACCAAACTCAATGAATCTCTCAAGGATATAGCTTGTTAGGGGATCGTTAATTCTGGTGACAAGCTTACCGTCGGAAAAGGTTCCTGCACCGCCTGCACCGAACTGAATATTGGTTTCGGTATTAAGAACGTGAGCTGCTTCAAACTCGGTCTGTGCCTTATGTCTGTCGGCAACCGAGCCGCCTCGCTCAAGAATGATGGGTGCATATCCCTTCTCGGCAAGCATAAGTGCCGCAAAAAGACCGCAGGGACCCGATCCAACCACAACCGGAGGAGCGGACAGTCTATCCTCACCGATAGTAGCCTCAGGCATAGCGAGAGGCGTGTGAAGGCTGATGCCGTATTTTCTTTCAACCGACGGATCGATACTTGGAAATGCTCCGCTGACGGCTATGGAGTAAACGTAATAGATCTCGGGCTTTCGTCTTGCATCAATGCTGCGGCGAAAAACCGAATATTCCTCAGCGAAGGAATGAAGTCCCGCACGCTTAAGAATACCCTTTGCAACCGAAAACGCCTCTGACACAGAGGCGTTAACAGGAAGCGTAATGTTATTTATCAGTACGAATTTCTTTTGAAAGTCCATACCTGCTCCATTAACTCAAACCGAAAGAAATGATGGGCAGACTGTCAGTCTGGCTGTATTTTA
>JAZSEC010000020.1:0-60191 GCA_045531485.1 Eubacteriales bacterium
ACCAATGCCACTAAACTCTATACGAAGCTTGCTGATGTCACCCTCAACCTCAAGGATAAGGTAATCATATCCGTTACCGGAGGAGCCGTTGATCCAGCCAATGTAGGAATAGCCTACGCCGCCTGCAACTGCTTCCTTACCGGCGAAGTCATCTGCAAGAATCTCGTCACTGGTCTCAAGGGGAGCGGAAGGATAGTCTGCATATCTGATGGACTCGATAATGATCTTACCGCCGCCTACTACGGGTGAACCGTGAACGTGGATCTCATTCAAAGCACCTGTAATGCCACTGTTAGCCAGATCGATGTAGTAAACCTGGTTTTCGGTGCTCAGAGCGGGCATCCTTCTGCCATAGCTATCAAGGAAGGTGCCTTCAGCGTTATCAGCAAACCAAGTTACCTTTCCGCCCATTTCAAAGCGTACGTTATCAAGATTTGCGTTACCCTCGCCTCTCATAACGATCTCAATACCTGCGTGCTTCTGACCGTCAAGTCCAACCCAGCCAAGATACTGATAACCGCCATCAGCGTCATTAACAACGATCTCCTGAGGAGCTGCAAGAATGTTTTCGCCAAGCTCACCGGCCTCAATTACGGGATGAGCATAGAAGATCTCGTCGATAAGAACCTGACCTTCACCGGAAATGTACATATCAACACCGGAAATATATCTTTCGCCAAAGGTCTTTTCAAGGTCAATTACAAGGTAATTGTAGCCGTTTGTACCAAGATAGGGGTTAGCATCAGACAAGGAAGGAAGTCCTGTACCTACTAACAGCTGGTTTGCATACTTAATGCCAACGCCTGTATCACCGTCGGTCTTCAGTACGTCGAAACGGAAATCATTAAGTGTTGCACCGTTTTCAAGCTTATATTTGATTACGAGGTACTGCTTACCCTCGCTTGCTACCTTAGAACGGATCTTAATGCTTGTAAACGCTTCGCCCTGAGCGTCGAGTACAAGGTGACCGTCCTTGATAACGTTATTCTTTGTGGAATAGGACAGAATATAATCACAGTTGAATGCCGCACTATCGGTTACTGCCTTATCGTAGTCAGGTCCCGCAGTCAGATATTCAAAGTTGAACTGCGACATATATGTAATGCTCTCTGTGTCGAGCACGGGGAAATACTTATCAGGCTGGATGGTATCCAGGTTTGTGAAGAACGCTCCTGCTACAAGTACGTTACCCGAAATCTCTACGCCCTTGATCTTCTTTGCACCAAGGCTTTCAAGAGAAATAACTGCATTGCGGAAATTACCATCAAGAGCTGCTACGGGTGTGCCTGCCAGATCGGTAAGCTCATTCCAGGATTTAGCCGCTCCAACACTTCCATCCTCCAGAATAGGAGCAACGCTTGCATTCTCACCTGCAACGTTGAGTACGATTGCACCGTACTTTTCATCAAGGTTATTGTGTGCTGCATCGTCACTTGCGATGGAAATCTTATCTGTTACTGCATAGTGCTTGGGAACATTGACGAACGTGCCTGCCTCGCCACCGTTCCACCATGCTTCGTTAACGGTATCAAAGTCTAATACAACAGTTTCATTCGAGCCGGTAGTAACAGATACCTTACGGATATCAAGCTTACCTGCTACGGTGCTGTCTGCTGTGTATAAGTGGAAGGCCAGCATAGCATCGGGTGCTGTCGAGTCAAAAGCCTTGCCGGAAACCTTCACCTCGGTCGAAGCAAAGTCAATGGACAATACTGCAAACTCAGAACCGATGTCCTCTCCAGAGGAGAAGGATATACCACCGATAATATCCTCGTGTGACAAAACGTAGCTGTTAGCTGCTGCAATATCGTCCGAATCGGCAGTTCTGAGGCCGATCTTCAGATCCTCAAGCTTTATGCTGCCATCGGGGCTACGCAATTCAATGTTGAGTGTTTCAAATCCTGCTGAAATCTTAGGACTACCAACCTTGAAAATGGGGTCGGTAACATCATCACATTGTCCTGCTGACCAGCTGATTGAACGATAAGCTCTTTCCGAGCCTGCTCCTGCACCGGCATCGAGCAGTCTGTCAAATGCTTCGTTAAAATCTCTTGTCTGAGGCTCAGCATCAGCAAAGCTGACGGTGGGAATCATACAAAGAATCATAGAAGCAAGCAACAATACTACGGTAATGCAAGCAATTTTACGATTTTGTTTTCTCATAGTTCCTCTCCTTCAAATGTATTTTATATTATTTATTCCCCATATACATACAATTCCGATACCTGAGCACCGTAACCCGTACTATTGGAGCTATAAACCAATTTAATGTATTTCATGCTTACTGCCTCGTCTAAAACGATTGCTACCATATTACCCGCGGACGAATCGAACAAATATGCGGTTTTTTCTACTACGGTAAAGTAGGTAACGCCGTCAATGCTACCCAGAATTTCAATCTCCTGAGTTCTGTTTTCCCACAGTAAAAGTGGAGGCAGGTGGAGGTTAATGTACTTAACGTTTTCTACATCTCCAAGGTCGATTGCAAATTCTGCCGGGAATACGCCCTTCTTGGACTCAAAGTAAGTAAGGGTATTACCGTCAATCATATTGGTAATATCGTAAACGTCCTCGTGCTCGGCAACCTCTACAAAGGATTTGCTCGTTGTCAAGCTGGGTGGATAGAACTCAATTTCGCCAATATTGATTTCTTCGGGATGAGTAAGACTGTTGTTATAGAAGAATCTCAGCTGCAGTCCGTAGTATCCGGACTCGCTAAGTCTGATAAGCACGTCATTAAAGTTGCTCGACTGTGGGCTGAGTGCGATATTTGTCTGGGACTGAATACGCTTCCAATCTCCGCCCTCTGTGTTCTGTGCAAATATGGATACGCTGTAATATCTCATAATATTCGAGTCGCTAGAACCCAAAATACGAATATTACCAACCTGTGTGGGCTTTCCAAATTCAAAGCTGATAGCCACGAACTGCTTATCAACCGACACGTCCCACTCGTTAAACTGCCATTCGGTCGTTCTGTCTCCGTCAAGAAGATTAGCAACTCCCTTTCCCGCATTCTCGGGTATGCTTCCCTCGTTCCAAGGCGAATTTGCTCTGTCGCCATGTCCAAAGGTTGCATTAACGCTTGTATTGGTTGTATCAACCTTCTGACCTGCATAAGGCGGGTCGTTATTCAGCACACCGAAGTCGGGAATTACAAGACCGTCCTGCTTTATACTGGGAACAACCGTGATATCAGGAGTCTCGCCGTCAGCAACCTTCAATTCATAAGGCAAAACTACCGCCGCACCCGAGCATTCGCCCTGAGCGTAGGTTATATTACTTGTGTAAACACCGGGAACCAGTCCGATCTCATCAAGAGATTTTATCTGCTTTCCCTCAACCTTCACTCCGGAAATCGAAACTCCGTTTACGTCACTTGATGCACCCTCGCCAAATACTCTGCACTTAATCGTGTCAGCCATATTAAGCACGTTGATGTTTGAGAAGGTGACGTTTGAAATTTTTCCGCGAACGCCGCCCGACTGTGTCCACTCGGTGTTGAATGCGATCGTTATATCTATAAGGAAGTCATTTTCACCGTCAAGCTGATTATCTCCAAGCATCTGTGCATCCTCGATGGTGATGTTTTGATACTTAACGTTACTGATATTTGCATTGTCCGCATTGTGAATGGACATTGCTGCCTTATGGAAGTTATGGAAAACTGTGATGTTTCTGAACGTAATATCGGTCATTGACGAGCCATAGGTTTCATAACCTACTTCCATGCTCTGAGCCAGATCGGTCCATACATAAACGCTGTCAAACGTAACGTTCGAGGTGCTGAAGCCGTCTACGTTCTTTACTACAAGGCTATCGTCCCATGTACGAACGAATCCACCCTTTACAAATACGTTTTCACAGGACTGAACCGAGATTCCGTCGCCGTTTGAACGGGCGGTAACGATCTTCAGGTTTTCAATATATACGTCGTCGCAGCAGTAAAGTGTAACTGCCCAACCCGCAGGGTCTAAAATAGCGATATCCTTAATGATTACGTCGGAGCAGTTCTGAAGCTCGATAGGAAGTGTAAATTCACTCGCCTTTGTTCTGTCGAACAATTCTCCTGCAAGTATTCCTCTTCCCCTGATGGTAAGATTCTTTACGTTTGCAGTACGGATCTGTCCATATACGACCGCACCGCCTGCAAGATATACCGTGGTGTTATCCTCATAAACGGGAAGTGCGTTTGCCATCCACACGCCGGGGCCAACGTATACTGTGTTCTCAGGCAGGTTATTAGGGTCGATCGGGTCCTCTTCAATGGGGTTTGCAAATATGTGCATTACGTTTTCCGATGCTATCGGACTGCTCTCGGTTGCATATTCCACAACGTAGTTGTCGGTGTAATCAAGAGTAAAGGAAATTTTATTGCCTTCAACCGTCGGAACGATTCCACGAGAGAGAGGTCTGACCACAACGTCGCTCAGCGAGGCTTCACCATATACCTCGATTTCCACGTTGATTCTACCCTCAAAGTCGAATATTACTACCTGGTTGTAATCCTCACTGGGTGTATAGGTAAAGCTACGCATGTGATTTACACGAGTGTCATAAACAAACAGCGACTCGCCGTTTACCTTTACTCCCGCAACCGAGGAAGTAGTCATAATCTCAGGTCCGTCATAGAGTACGACCTTTGTTTTTTCAACCTTCTTGTCGGTGCTTTGAACAGGGGGCACGTCATCTGTGCTGTCATGTCCCTGGCACTTATTAGCACACGCTTTTTCGGTGCAAGCCTCGTCGGTACAAAGCTGACATTCTTCACAAACGCTTTCGCAAACGTGCGGCAGAAGATGACATGAAGTCAAGGCAAATGTCAGCAAAGACAGTAAAGCCAATACCGTCAATAGGTTTTTTCTCATAGAATTTCCTCCTTACAAATAGATAGACTTTTGAACATATTTTGAATTATCTATTTTAATGATACAGTCTTTCGTAAAAAAATAAAAGACAACATAACTGCAAAAATGGTTGCAATTCTGCTGTCTTTATACTTTTTTCTTGTTCTGCAATGACTAATAGGTCTAATTTGACTCAACCTGGGCAAAATTTGTATATTGTGCTAAAGTTTCGTCGCTTTGACTGAATTCAAATTGTGCAAAAATTGGTGCTGAACCAAGATTAAAGGATGCGTTGGCATATTCGTTTACCGTCAGATAAGCATAGTTGCTTCCTATCTGCTTGCCGTTTGCCCAGATGTTATTCAGCAGTACGTTGCTTACGTAATGGAGCGATGCACCGTATCCGCTTCTCATATCTCTGCATCCAACAATTTTAATCGGTAAAATAATATTTCCCGAACGCACCGTAACATTGCTGATTGTAACCGTATCGATGCTTCCGAGAGCAGTCTTTTTATGCGAGTCAGACCAGGTTGAGCTATATGCCACCGATATCTCTATCAATTGATTATTCGCACCTGCGTCACCCCTGCCCATTGATGCATCCTCAACGGTTATTCTATTATATGTAACGTTCTTGATATTTGCATTGTTGCCGTTATGTATGCTGATTACAGGCTTATGGAAATTATGCAAAACGGTTATGTCCTCAAACGTGATATTTTCCATCACCTGACCGACGGTCTCATAGCCGATTTCCATGCTTTGTGCCAAGTCTGTCCAAATAGTACAGTTTCTAAAGGTAATGTCCCTCGTTGTGCCCTCGATATCCCTATTTGACCATTGCGGATAGTTTTTTACCACCAAGGAATCGTCCCAGCTTCTCACAAAGCAATCGCTGACGTCAATTCTTTGGCAGGACTGCAAGGATATTCCATCTCCGTTTGAACGGGAGGAAATAATCTTTATTTTCTCAATTTGGCTGTCGGTGCAAAAATACCAGTTTACACACCAGCCTGCAGGGTCGTGAACGGAAAAGTCCTTGAAGGTGACGTTTGAGCAATAATTGAAATCAAGCGGAACGGTTACCTGCCCCGTTGTTGCATTTCTGATAAAGGCAGAGCCATCGATTATGCCAGTACCGCAAATTGTAATGTTGCTTGCATTGTTGGCAACAAATCTAGCACGAACAACCGCACCGTCCTCCAGAATGACGGTTGTATTCGAGGAAAGAGTTACAGTATTATTCTTTATGTTAGGATTGTTTGCATCTGTATGTAAGCCCTTTTCAAAACGGATAACCTTGTTATTTTCCTCTTCAATATCCTTATCGGCATAATCCGACACGAACAGGAAAATAGCCCTTGTCGGGTCTCCGTCCGGCTCAATCGAGTAATTTCCACTGCTTGAAAGCGTGAATCTGGCCACACCGTCCTCAACCGTTGCCTCAACGTTGGCAGAAAGCGGGCGAACAACGCAGTTTGACATCCCGTCGCATCTTAGCGAAACGTTTACCTTTCCCTCAAGGAAGAAATATCCCACACCGACCGTATCTCTGTCGGTCACGTTTCCCTTCCAATACTGAGAATTGTTCACGTACACGCTATATAACGGCAATTGTGAGTCCTCAAGATAGAGTGCACATTTATTGTAAAGCGGAACCGAGGGCGGAATCGTATAAGAAGCCTTGCTTTGCAGAAGCCTTGGCTCATCGGAGTCGTCGGGAGCTTCAGGCTCATCGGAGTCGTCAGGAACGCCGGGATCATCATCCGGAGTGGACGGATCGTCATCCTGTACAGGCGGATTGCCTTCATCATCGGGCTCATCCGGTATATTATGCCAGGAGCAGGAATTGAGCAGAAGGACAAGCACTAAAATCAATATATAATAAGCTTTTTTCATATTTCCCCACCTTAGTTTTTATTCTATTCTAACCTTTTTATATCTGCTTTTCAATGGGCGAAAATTGCAAAATTGTTGACAATAGCACTTTTTTGAGCCGTCTTATATAATAATTAAGGAAGCTCTCTGTATATGCAGGATGCCTGCTTTTTACAGTCTGTCGATAAGCGTTTATCACAATTTTTGGTTTTTGTAGAAGGCGATAAATGGGTGGTTTTTGCCTTGTTTTTCGCATAAATGACAATTTTAGTTGTCATTTCTGCGTTTTTTAGAAAGCTTGTGCGGATTTTTAAGAGTGCATCACTTGTCAGAATCAATCATATTTCCATTCAAATACAAAATGCATTACTGCTAACCAACCGCCACATATCAGCTTGCCAAAGAGGGCGGGAAGGAATCCATATTCCAGAAACATTTCAAATAATTCAATACTGTAGGAATATTCGAAAAATTCCCAAAGGGATTCGTATGCGTAGTTGAAAATCATTAACAAGAAATAAAGTATCTCTATGAAAATCCAGTTAATGAGCCTATACGGTTTACCGCACAGAATCTTCAAGGCGACGGTGTTGAATATGAACGGAACAACTCCAATAAGCATCCAATTAAAGCCATCCTGGAAGGCAGTGGCTTCCCATGACCAAAGATAATCGGGATGAATTGCCAGGAATATGGCCAGTCCATTGATTACAAGCATGAGAGCTATAAGCAAAACCGATTTTGCCGGCAACCTCTTTTTCTCGAAATTACTCCTGCTACTTGAGTTGTTCCTGCTGTATTGACTCGAACGTTCCGAGGAATAGGTGGAGTAGGAGGTTGTATTACGCTTAACAGTTTTCTCGCGTTTTGCGGGCTTCTCAGGCTTTGCAGGTTTCTCGCGTTTTGCGGGCTTCTCAGGCTTCGCGGGCTTCTCAGGCTCTGCGGGATTTTCCTTTTTCTCGCTTATCATGATAATTTTAGAGTCAAACGCCACCTTTAACACACTGAGGAATGCAGCTCCATCATTAAGTCCATCGAACAGGTCGATCACACCCGGAAGATTGGAGAAGCGGGAGGATTTGTTGATATAAAGCTTTCCACAAAGCGTAGAGTCGGCAGAGCGTTGAATTTTCACTGCCTCGATCTCTCTGCCGCTTATATGGTAGAACTTGTTATTAAGACAGATAATCAGATTACCGTTGGAGCTGACAAAAACGTTATCGTGTGCAACAACATCAGAGTAGGTATATAATCTGAAGCTATTGATCGCCTCGCTTTTACGACCTGAATAATAATGGCACTGACCTATCTTATACTGAATATCACGGCGACGGGAACTAATCAAATTATAGCATTTTAAGGCGTAATAATTGGATTTAGATTCAAGGTACATATCGCCCAGCTTTTCTATACGGTCGACGGTATCGATGCTGAAGCTGTAAGCATTCATTCTTTCTAACGTGGAGATCAGCTTTTCATTTGTACGCTTATCGCACAGCAGATTCACTATACGGTCGATGGTATCGGTGCCGAAACCGTAAGTATTCATCCCGTCCAACATATCGATCAGCCTATCATAGTTATGCTTATCGTACAGCAGATTAACCATGCATTCGGACAAGTCACTGCTTACCGAGGTGCAACGGTCATACCAAAGAATAGCCTCGTCAAGATTTTTTTCATTACAGCTCAAACGCACCATGATTTCTGCCACAGACTGATCCTCATGTAGATTCCAGCTTTTGATATACCACGCCTTAGCGTTTTTAATATCCTTTTTGCTGTAGTTGTCGGCTATTTCTTTCAGCAATACAGGGTCATTTATCTCTACATCCTTACCTTTACACGCAATAGCGAAGGAGCAGAAATCCAGCTCAACGATATTGGAGGAGGGGCGATTAAGAATCTTTTTTATCTCGTCGTAGCGTCCGCATTTAGCATAGGCGGTCATCAGAGATAGCATATCATTTCTATACCTGATTCTTGTTTCCTCTCCCCAATTAGAATTGGGATTTTTGTTTCTGAGTCGTTTTTCTAAATAGGTAATGGCTTCAATTCCGCTACCAACGCGTATGCTAAGATCGGAAAAACGCTCGTGCAGACCGGGAACGCCATCTATATCACGATCCGCCATCCTTGAATACCAGAAATACGCCTTGTCCTCTCTTCCGTTATCAAAGCACCAATTTCCAATTTCCAAAGTCTTGTCCATTGGCAGATCGGTAACGTCCTTAGCGTAACGCTCATACCAGATTATAGCCTCACCCGGATTGTTATCATTCCAATAAATATCGGCAATTCTGAGTGCGTTATCATTATTTTGGGTGATCTCAAAGCCTCTGGTATACCATACGACAGCCATGTCGCATCTTTTCTCAGAGCGATGCCATTCTCCAAGGGAGTATGCAAATCTGCAGTCGGTGTTATGCCAGATCTTTTCATAATGAAGCTCTGCCTCGGCGTATTCATTGTTTGCAAAATAGTATTCAGCAAGAACGTTATTAAGAGCAAGGTCCCTAACGTCCTTGCTTATTCCGGAGCGAATGCAAAGCTCTGCCACCCTAACGCTGTCGATTTTTCCTTTGCTTGACTTAACGTAGTCGCTTAACAGGCTCTCAAGGTCGGAGCTGCGGTTTTTATCTACGTATATTTCAGCAAGAGTAAATAGGACCCCGGGAAATTCTGCAATAGACTCTCTGTTAAGCTTACGGAAAAGCTCGTAATACGGAGTTGCGTCATGGGGCTTATTATCCGATACGTAAAGATCACCCAGGCGTTTGTTGATATAGGGGCTTTCAGCGGCCTTGGAAAATCTTTCGTACCAAACGACAGAATTAGACAGATCTCCCTCATCCAGGTAGTAGCCAAGGATACATCTTGTTCTATCCTGGTTATATTTTTCATCGCTGAATTTAATATATTCACGGGCGGCGTCGTTTTTCTTGCCGATGGAGCAGAGAGCGTCACCGATCCTGATGGTAAGGCTCTTTATCTTCATCTTATATTCGGGTCCCTTGCCGCGAGCGATATTATAATCACGCATTCCCTCGTAAATTGATCTCACCTCAAGCAGATCATCAATGCGGGGATAACTAATTTTCTCAAAATACTCGATCGCCTTGTCGGGATAGTCGTTCTTATAATATTGAACGAAGAAGGACAACATTTTATGGCTATAGTGCTCTTCGCAAAATTCACCGTAGAGCTTGGCAGCGGCCTCTTTATCTCCGTTGCTGATATAAATTTCTCCAACACGAAGGTACCAAGCCTCTGCACCGGCCATATTGTCGGTTTTTTTATGTAGATCAATGATGGTATGAGCTAATGACTCACTGCTGCTGCCGGATAAGCTATCGCACTCTTTATACCATTTAATAGCCTTAAGTTCATCGAAGGGTGCATAGTACTCTGCCAGAAGCTCTGCAACAGGGAGGCTTTTCTTCATAATAGCACAATGCTCGTAAAGTGTCACAAGGATAGGCTTTATTTCATCGCGGCCTGCATTTTTCTCCCATAGATAATTTGCCATCATCTCCACATAATCGGCGTCATCGATGTCTGTCAGAACGAATTCAACAGCACGCTTATAGAGCCTTTTAGCCTTATCGACGCTCTTTTCATAGATCCACGCAGCGTTCTTTTCAAAAGCTTCATAGCTTATTAATTTTTCGTATTCTATGAGAGTGGTTTCCGTGATCTCATCAACCAAAGCGTATACAGCATCTTCAATGCCCTTTTCAAGAAAGCTATCAGCCTTCTGCTGAGCGAATTCAAGGTTACCGAAATCATTAAAGCAGGTTATACACCAGTTCGCCGCTTCCTCAAGCATACCCTTAGACTCGAACAAATTGACGATCCACTCACCAAGCTCCTTGCCGGGATCGGTATTATAGCATTCCTTGATGCAGAAGGAAACCCTTTCGTCCTCAAGGCTCTCGGAGTATTTTGCATATTGCTCAAGGAAAGCTCTATACTGACGCTGATCATAAAGAAGATCGGCAAGCTTAAGGCCTATAGCAGAGTCCTCCCTTAAGGAGAGGCTCTTTTTATAATGCCCGATCGCCTCATCGGGCTCGCCTGCAGCTATTTCGCAATCGGCTATTTTATTTAAAAGCTCGGGGTCGGAATCCTTGCCCTCGCAGTGAGAATAATACCACAATGCCTCGTCGGGATCATCAGCCGCCACACCGTCCGCAACGAACAGCCTTTGCTTCTCGGAAAGAAGCTCAACGCCTGCGAACTGATAATTTTTAATCGCCTCATCAGGCTTGGAAAGCTTGAGATAGCAATCGCCAAGGAGGATGACGGCTGCTTCGTCCACAAGGCCCTCAAGCCAGGTTACTGCAGGGGTATAGTTTTTGGAGATAAAAAGCGTATTGGCAACCGAGAGTCTACGCTCTACCGACAGAGAGTCTATATTGACGTCCTCCGCCTTGGTCGCAAGCAGGTAATGCTCTGCGGCAGCCTGCCTATTACCCTCGGCAAGACAGTCGTCACCCAGCTTCATGCATTCGACAAAGCTAAGGCCACTCTGCTCTGCCTTCGGGTCGGTGTCTTTTCTTAAGCTTTCATTCATTTGCTTTACCTCCAAATTTCTTATACTGTCCCAACAATAGCCTCTTTCAGCATCCAAAATCAGCGATTGCTCAGCTTATCACAAAAGTCGCAGTGCTTTACGCTTTTTCATCCACTCGGCAAGTCTTTCCTGATCGTCACCCGCCTTGTAGTATCTGATCATATAGCCTATGATAGCCGTATCGTTAACCGTATTGGCTATCGCGTATTTTTCATAGCACTCCGCTGCCCTGCCGTCTCCCTTTAAGTGATAGTACTTACCAATATCAAGGAGAAGCGATTCATCGGGAAGAGTGCATCCGTATTCACTGTACCAGGTGGTGAAGTCATCCCACCTGTTGTAATCTCTTACGTAATCGATTATAGCCACAGGAATGAGTCTGCCGCCGTGAGTAGAATAAAGTCTGTCGAGCAGGTCAAACGCCACCTCGTTCTTGCCTTCACCGATATGCATTTCAGCAATAAAGGAAAGCTTATCTGCGTCGGTGATGCTATTCTCGCATTTTAAATAATATTCGTAGGCAAGGTTCCTTTCCCCCGCCTTAAGATAGCAGTCGCCTATACGCTCAAGCACGACCTCATCGAAGGGTATTTCCTCCAAATAATTAAGATAGTATCCAAGAGCTTCGGCATGCTTGTCACCATAATGATCGTACAAAACGTCTGCAAGCTTTTTCTTGATTATGAAGCAGTTGGAACGCTGCTTCTCGTCGCCACTGCTTTCGGTTTCCTCTATACACCTCTTGTAAATCTCAACAGCACCGTCAAAATTCTTGTTAGCAAGATAGCAATCGCCCACCCTGCTGCGAAGACTGGGGTCGGTGTCGACGTTTTTACACTTGATGTAATACTTGTACGCATCTTCGGTATGGTTATTCTCAAGCAGATAGTCGGCAACGACTATCTTACGGTCATCGGGCAGCTTATCGCTGTCAAGGCTACTATATTCCTCAACCGCCTCCTTACGCTTGCCGAGCATAAGATAACAGTCACCGCAATAAACGGTAGGTAAAAAGTTCCTTTCCTTTTTTCCCTCGACCTCTTTTATTCTTATTCTGCCGAACCACTCTATAGCCTCGCTGTAGTTCTTATTACCCATAAACTCCATACCCAGCAGATAGCAAGGAAGATAGCCGTACATTTTTTTCCTGTTCTCGCCTTCCTTAGGCATATTGTCCTTAGCCAGAAGGAAATATTTAACTGCCTGCTTCTTATCCTCGACCTTATCTTTTTTGGCATAATCATAGCCAAGATAAATGCAAGCATCGAAGCTTGGATGACTCTTTTGTCCCGCCGCCTTCTCATACCAGTCGCGGGCGGTATTTTCATCTATGTTCTCGTAATAGCGTGCAAGCTTGTACTGAGCATCGGTATAATTGTTTTCGGCGGACATCTTGTAATAAGTAAGGGCGATGTCCATATTCTGGGTAAGGCCGTAGCCCTTTTCGTAATTAGACGCAAGTCTGTACTGTGCCTTACGGTCGCCCATATCGGCGGCCTTCTTAAGATACTCATTCGCGAGGGCAATAAGCCTATTCTTTTCATCCGCATCTCTTGATTCGCGGAATTGCTTATAGAAGCTATATCCCAGATCACAGAACTTAGCGGAATTTGTGCCTCTGGAGCTGAATTCTCTGATAAACTCGCCGAGGTTTCCGTTATTGTTAAGCTCGATAGCCTCGCTTACGTCACGGCTCAGCAGATCCTTATCCACGTATTTTGCAAAGCACATCTTACCGTTGTATCCACCGTAGATCGGCTTCTTGTTAACAAGCTTCAAGCCCCAGGTGTCCTCAAAGCTCTTTACAAGACCCTTAAGCTGCTCTGCCTTTTTGTTAAGCACGTCCGCACTGAAGGTGGGATTAATGTAATCGCGTACAAAATGCTCGATATCCGAGGACATGTCGGTGATTCTCTCAAGCTGAGAATTAATAAGGATCTGATCGTGCTTTTTCTCATTGAGAGCGTGATTAAAGGCACGCTTAGTCCAATATGTAAGTCCATCATCCTTGTTAAGATAAATACCGCAGGCCTCGAATTTCTCAAAGTTCTCGATATGGCTGTCAATCTTTAGCGGCTTAATGGAATCAATAGCACGGCAATTTGCAAACTCCTTGTCAAAGGGTTTCATGTAAGCATTAAGAATAACCCTCTTAAAAGTCTTCTGATATTCCCATCTCTTAGCATGAAGAGTAAGTCTGTCGATCTCCACCCCCTCAAGACGCTTGGACAGCTCGTCTAGGGTCATACCGGTGGCAAGAAGCCTGTCTCTATGCTCCTGCTGTGCGTCAATGAGCTTACAGAGCTGCATATATCTCTCGTAAAAGAATTCGGGTGTCTCATTATTTACAATTTTGTTAATGGCCTTATTATCACGGATCATTTTGCCAAGCCATCTGTTAACGTTACTGTCTATGCTCTGCTGCTCGCCTGAATAACGGGCCTCGATCGCATCAAGATCGCCGGAATAGTACCGACACGGTGGCTCGCTATGATAGAGCGTACGGTAATTTTCAATATCGCTTCTCTGCTCATCTATAAGGAGCATCAGATTATCGATCTCCTTAACGGAACGGCCGTGCCGGTTGATGAAGCTCTGGATTTCTTCCTCACGCTCGGTAAGGCTTTCAACAAGCTCCTTTTTTGATGCGGCACCATTGTTGATCAGGACGGAAACCTTTTTATTCGCCTCGGATATCCAGTTCTCTTTTCCAATAGAAACGAGAGGGATATCATTCTGTTCCTCGATGCTATCGGTGATGAAAAGAATCTTCTTCACCGCCTTGGATGACATTGCCATATACTGCTTTGCACGGAATTTTTTCTCGCCATCCTCACGCGATTCGCAAAAATGAATCATAAGGGTGGAAAGGTGCATTGCAGCAACAAGCCTGGGATCATTTCTGGTGGTATTACCGTCCATCTTGAACGCCTCTACCGTATATTGCTCCATCTCGGTAAGCTCGTTAAGCAAGGCCTGTCCATGATCGTAATGGTTGCTGTCATATAAAATCACAACGTCAACGGAGGAATCGTCATAGCTCCTCCTCTGCAGCTCCTCGTAATATCTTCTGAGAGGAGAAACAATCTCATTTTCGATATGCTTAAGAAGGCGGCGACGCTCCTGCCTTTGATTATTGTCGGCAATATTCTCACAGCCGTCTTTAAGCTTTTCATAAAGCCTATATCCATCAGAGGCTTCCCAGGACTCTACGCTGTCATAAGCATAGTCGTAGATAATCAAACCGGATTCGTTCTTATTAACCTCAAAAATGGCCCTTGATTCACACTGAAGCTTTTCCGCAACAAGCTTTAAAAGCTCTGTGCTGTCCTCGGCTCCACCCTCGTTTAGAACCCGAATGAACTTGGACAGTTCTTCGTGTGAAAAGTTAAGGTCACCACGTTTTCTCTTCGACTGTTCAATTACCTCATCAACCTTGTTTATATGTGCCCTGACCTGATCGGATAGCTGATTCAGCTCGGCAATCGGCTCCTCGACTCGAAGCTGCTCATCATCGGGATTATACAGGCCGATTTTTGGTTCCATCATTTCGTCCATCTTTTTCTCCTCTGAAAGTCGTTATTTTAGTCTGTCACCTCCGCAGAAGCAACCGGCGTTACATTTTTTGCACAGGGACCCATTTCGTTTCTGCCCATAACGTAAGAAACTCTGGCACCCCTTACAAAGCCTGTGTCGTCCCCTAAATTACGGAAATAGATTCCCTTAGGGTCATCTGGCTTATCGGGATTTCTTATAAAACCGTATTTAGCGTCGGGAAAATATTTAATAATCTCGCTCTCAAGCCTATTATCCCTTCGATTCTCTATAGCAAGAGGCTTGATCTCCTCAGCCTTTACCTCCTGGGACTTTGGCTCAGCACTCTTCTCACAGACGCTATCCCTCTCGTCAAGGTATCTCTTAACGTCATCGCTTCTGATGAAATTGATCCAGGGAACGTCTATGCCCTGCTCCTTCATGAGCTTGTAGGAGCTGTTCAGATTTACAAAATAGTAGTAGATCTTTCCGCGATACTTGGATTCTGCATCAACGAAATTGCGGTCGATCCTGCCCTCGTCGATCATTTGCTTAAGCATCTGATCTCTGGTGACGTAATGCAGCTTCATTCCCTCGCTGAAATCGTACTCATCTATCTTCCAGTCGTGAAGGTTTTTCGCGATTTCTCTAAGGCTTTCCGCCTCCCTTGCCCTCTCCTCATCGGTCATAAGGATAAAGCCGTTCTCGGAGTGGATAAAGCCGTTGGAATTTGTGTAATAATTTGCGATCTCAGCATCGTGCTCGGTCTTATTTACCGAAGCAATTTTAGCTTCGCCCGTCTCACCCTGATGGAAGAAGAGCTTTTCGTTAAGATCAACACCCTTTCTGAATCGGCAGAAGAGCTCTATGCAGTTTCTGATCTTAAGGTGTGCCGACTGAATATCAGCGGGCTTTCTGGAAAGGCAGTAACCCACCTCCTTAGTAATATCTCCGCTCATGTCCTCACGCATTGCTGCGATGTAGGAGGTGTTTGCAAGCATCTCATCAAGCAGCATCCTGGTTTCCTCAGCCTGCTTTTTCTGGTCGCCAACGGAGCTTTCAATCAGACTTTCAACATCGTCGATCTTTCTGATAACCTGAAGCATAGCGTCAAGGAGGGTGTCCTTGGGCATAACTGCAACGCGGCTATCGTATTCCTCTGCGTTGCTTTTATAAAGCCTTTCAAGAAGGGTCTCTTCAATTGCTCTTCTGAACTTAGTATCGTCTATTTTGGGAGCGATAGAGGTGGCCCAAGCCTCCTCTCCTACTCTCTCGAACACCTCAAGCTCGGCAGACAGCTCGCTCTCCCACTCCCTGTTTTCCATAACGAGTGCGGTGTATTCCTCGGAGGTCATGGTAATACCTGCCATTGCATTCTCGGTGGCCTGTCTTCTCTCAACCTGGCTGCGAATGTTGCTGTTAGCCATATTCATTCTCTGCAGAGTACTAAGCTCGTATTTCTTACTCTCCAGATCCTTCTCAAGAGTATTATACTCGGATACCTGTGTTATGTATCTAGGAGAATTTACCGAATAGCCGTTGGTTATCCAATCCTCCTTTATAGCCTCCATTCTACGATTTATCCTATCAATGTCATCATTGGCTCTCTTGATGTCGACACGTCCCCTTATCGCCGTATCCTTATCGGCCTCAGCCTTGGCATCAAAGCTTTTGTTCTCCATAATATAGTCCCTTACGTGATCCTTTACTCTCTCGACCCATAACTCTATGGAATTGGGATAGGCAACTGCATTATTAACGTAGCCAAGTATCCTTTCCAGTATTTCACTATGTTTTAAAAGGGTGTCATCGGTTGCAGAACGGATGATCGCAATATTGTCCTTAAGTAGACGGAGTGCATCTATAAAAACGTCGGTAATCTTAATCTTATCGTTTCTTCCGGATGCTTCCATAACGATTCTATCGGATGCTACCTCTATTTTCGTTATTATTTCTCTTACATCGGTCTTTGTCTTATTCCACATGATGATACTCCTTTAAATCAGAAAACTGTATTTGTCATCTATGTCTTCTGCCTTCTTTGCCTCGAATGACTTTTTCTCTATTATTTCTACCTTCTCAAGCAGCATACCGAATTTTGTGATAAAGTCCTCGCGACAGAAGAGCATAAGCTCTTTTTCCAGCAGCGTACAGCCGTTACCCTCGAACAGCTTCTTTTCGCTATCTATGCCCTTCTTCTGAAGAAATTTGGTTATGACGTTAAGTACGCCGGATGACTTTGCCCATTCTGAAATCACGTCCTCCGTCTTGTTCTTAAGCAGCTGCTCACTGCCAATTACGATAGTCGGACAGACAACGCGACAGCTCAGGAAGAAATGGAAATTAATATTTCCTACGTCATAGAAAAGCCCAAAGTCGTTTATTCCCTCGTCAACAAAATACCACTCGGTGCTTTGCTGAGAACGGTTGACCTCACCGTTTCTGATAAAACCGACCACCTCGCCATCAGCGACAGAAATAATCAGCTCGTTAGTTCCCGGCTTAAAGGATTGTCTGCTTTTGGGAATTTTGTAAGCGATCTTCGAGTTTCTCATAAATTGCTCCTTGATAATTTAAATAATGTCTATATTTAAAATATTATATCACATTTTGGATTTTTTTACAATATATTTAAATAATTATGCGGATTATTTTAGAGCCATCCCTCTCGGTATTGTTCTATTTCGGCAAGATCCTCCTTTCTTACCGAGGATTTTGTGCGGCTAAGCACAAGATCGACGTCACCGTTTGTGATAAATTCCTCGCCACCGTCCCCTATTATTCGCTCGATGGCAGAGTCCTTCATTCTTTCGCAGGCGTTGACGATATCCGCACCGCTGAAGCCATCGCAAAGTCGGGCGATCCTCTCAACGTCCAGATCCTCACTGCAGGGGACCTTGGAGATCACCGAATCGATTATGGCGATTCTGGCAGCCTCGTCGGGCAAGGGAACGTGGATTCTGAGGTTAAATCTTCCCGGACGCAGGAAGGCGGAATCAATATCCCAAGGACGGTTTGTCGCGGCGATAACGATCAGCGTATTTTCGCTTTCCTCGGCATTCTGGATGCCCACCAGAAGCTCTGGGATCACACGCTTCATGGTAGAGGAATCTGTATCACGCTTCGAGCCGAGTGCGTCAAACTCATCAAAGAATATGACCGACACCTTATGCTTTCCCGCCTCGCTAAAGAGTGCCTTTATATTCTGCTCTGCCTCGCCAAACCATTTTGAAAGTATGTCCGAGCATTTGATAGAGAAGAAGGTTGCACCAAGCTCGCCTGCAATAGCGTTGGCGATCATGGTTTTGCCTGTGCCGGGAACTCCGTACAGCAGGATTCCCGCACTTCTCTTCTTTTTGAATTTCTCATAGATGTCGGGGTGCTGTCTTGGATAAATTGCAAGGCGGCGGATCTCCTCCTTAACCTCGTCAAGACCTATAACGTCGTCAAAGGTTATGGGCTTTGCATCGGAGGGAGAAAATCCCGATTTGCTCTGCTGCTGATCGGTGGAATCCTTTGGCTCCTCCTTTTCCATCGGCTTATCCTCCTTCGATTCCTCAAGCCTTGACTCTATCGCCTCGGCGAAGGCTATGATCTCGTCTGCCCTCGTGATCATTTTCTCCCTTTCCTCGCCGCTCAGCTCCTTGGCAATAAGAAGCGAGCTTTCCGCCGCGGAATAAAGCTGCTTGATCGCCGACTCGAGATTACCGTTGTTAAGCAACTGAATTCCTTTATCGTAGCAGGTGTTGAGAGCATCGTATAGAAATGCCAGGCTGCTATTCATGATCGAACCTCCTTTATTCTGCTTCTGACAAGCTGTATTTTCTCATCCAGCTCTACGTTTTTATCGCTCCTATCCGACTCCGCACGGATCATCTGCTCAAGCTCGCCGTCGGGAATGGCATCGCTTCCTTCATCAAGGAATCCGACTCGGTTAAACGAAAGGCTCTCGTACAGATCGCTGTAAAAGTCTATCGTCTGATCTATGCCGCACCTTGCATCCTTATAGCTCTTAAGCAGTGTGCGTTGGTTGTTTGCTATGGAATATTTCTTTTTGAAGTCTTCCATGCAGGAGCTGTAGCTCTCTACCATTCTATCCATATTATCAAGCTGAAGGGCGATCTCCAGCTGGGATAGCATCTCTGATATGAGCCTTGTGTTTACCAGACAGACCGAAAGCCTTTTCTTAAGCGATCGGTAGGCTGTGTCATCTCCTCTTCTCTTCGCCTCCCTTGCCAATGAAATGATCTTCCCCTTCTCCCGACCAAGCTGATCGATCGAATACTCCATCAGTCCAATGGTTCTGAACACCGAGTGACGCAGGCTTGCCCTGCTGTCCTTTTCCTTGGTTTTTTTCTCTTCTCCAAAAATGCTTTTGTACATATCCTTGTCCTCCTGATCGTACCAAAACTGTTTTGCTTCCCCTTTCTTGACATCCTTATTATATCACGAGAAATCGGAACATAGTTATGCCTTATTTTCTTGACGGTTTGTTCCTGTTTTGGTTTGTTTTTTGTGTTTTTGCTGGATTTTTGTTCCTTCATCAAGAACAATAAGCCGATTTTCAGCAAAAATATTTAAAAAAATGACCGTTTTTTCAAAAAATGTTCCGTTTATCTTTACTTTTAAGGAAAAACATGGTATAATAAGTTCACATTTTAAAGGAGGGCTGATATGGGATTCTTTATCAACGAGATAACCTACGAATTAAAGCAGCATCTTAACCTTTCAGAGTCGGCGTGGGAGGTTATCTACAACGATATGAGCAGCTTCTACGGCGAGTCGGGCAAGGGCTCCTTCTCCGGCTTTTTGAACCGTGTGTTTTATAACTTCTATCAGGATGCCGAGGGCAGCGTAAGGCTTTGCGGAGAGAGGATGAGAGAGCAGCTTGACGCCCTGGCAAAAAGAAATGCCGAGGTTTTCAGCGACGAGGCGATCACCGAGCGTACGTTGGATCTGTTGGTTTGCGAATATGAAAAGAACGCACTGAAAAACGCCACCTCATACCCCAAGGGAATAGGCAAAAAGTTCAGAGTTAACAGACAGAATCTGGACGTACTCAGGGATCTTGACTGTGCCGATCTGTACGACGACTCTATTGGTGCCTATATGAAGGCGATCTTTGAGGAATACGCCACCCTCCCCCAGGCGAAGAGAGAGGCGATCTTCTTTAAGGACACCATAGATCTCTGCAGCCTTGCAATTTCAAAGCATAATAAGCTTAAGATCTCTCTTAGTCAGAGATTTTCCTCTAAGAAAAAGGAAAGCTATACCAGAAGATTTTACGTTTCGCCCTATGCGATCGTGGTAGACAAAAACGGCTTCTTCAACTATCTTATCGGCATATCCGAGGAGATCCGTCGGGACGGAACGCTGGACGAGAAGCGTATCACCAGCTTCCGTATCTCGAGAATTGAGAAGATTGCAATAATGAGCAGCATGAGCGGCTTTTTATCCTCTCAGAGAATCGACGAAATAGAGAAGGAGCTGCAGACGAAATCGCCTCAATATATGGCAGGCGAGCTTACCGACGTCGAGGTGCTTTTCACCACGAAGGGACTGGAGCTTTTTGACAGGCATTTGTATTTACGGCCTACCGTATATACGAAAATTGATACAAACCGCTATATTTTCCATTGCACCGAGATGCAGGCGTTACACTATTTCTTCAAGTTTGGCAGGGATGTACAGATACTTAGTCCCGAGCATTTGAGAGAGAGATTTATAAGCTATTACAGAGAGGCTCTGGCGGCTTACGAGAAGGAATAAAAAATAAAAAGGCGAGGGATACTCCTCGCCTTTTTTTGCCTTTAATATGAATTTTTGCTGAAGCTACTGCGTTTTTTCGTTACTTAGAAGATGCCTTTCCAATATTTCAAAAAAGGATAGTGCCGAGCCGTACAAATTATGATCCGCACCGTCAATTATCTCTACGCGAGAGTGCTTTTCCACGAAGGGAACGTAAGGATAAGAGGGATCAAGACTGCCATAGATGAGGGTCAACACCTCTCTGCCCAGCTTCTTTACGCCGGGAAGGGTCTTGCCGTGATAGTTTATCATAAGGGGAGCGTTGATGCTGAGCATTCTCTTTATTCTCGGGTCGTCACAGCCGTGCCAGATGCCGATAAGACCGCCCTTTGACACACCGACGTAATACATCTCAAAATCCTTGGTTCCAAGGCATTCCTCCACGGCCTGCATATCTGCAAGGAAGGAATCATTGGTGTCAATTACAGTGGTAGAAACAAATACCGAATATCCCAGCTTACGGTTAATACAAACGGCATAATTCAGGTACATATTATTATATCCATATATCGATCCACCCTGCCCTGTTTTAATAAAAATAACCTTATCAGAACCGGGAAAATAGCCAATATGTAAACTGTCAGTTTGCATTATCTTAGCAAAATCCGTCATAACCCTACTCCGTTACACACCAAAATACAAAATGCTTTTGAGCAAAAACGCCCGCGATAAATCGCAATAAGCCTATCTACTACGTTTACATATCATTATAACTCAAAACCCAAAATTAGTCAACCATCCCCACACCATCTTTTTCAAAAAGAAAAGCACGCGTCCGAAGACGCGTGCTGAAATGTTGGGGGATTATTTGTAGAATTTGAGATAATCAACCTTTCCGGTCGCATCACCAACCGAGATTTTTATTTCACCTGTCAATCCGGTTAAATCATAGGTTGTTACACCGTTAGTCGTAGTGCCTGCTACAGTTTTTCCACCTACTGTAACCGTGTATGTGCCCGCAGTTACTTTCAGTTCGAGCTTAACAAACGCATTCGATTCAATGGTGATATAACCTTTGCTCTTCTGCCACTGCATAACACTGCTCTGGTTCATTACCTGATAAGATGTGTAAGAATAACCATTTTCTGTTTTTATGTTGTTATTAGCAGCATATGAGGTTGAATTGAAGTCATCCTTGGTTATTTCAAGAACTAATGTAGGCTCACTCGAACCGCCGATTGTTTCGCCGCATCTATCACAAACACCATTTTCGGGTGTATGTCCAAGAGGCTCGACTTCTTCTGTGCTTACAATCTTACCACAGTCATCACAAGTAACTGTTATAGAGCCTGCTTCTGTACAAGTTGCAGGTACAGTTGTCGTGGTTGTGTTGGTGTGTTCACAAGCTATCGCAGGAATTAGCACAAGATTTTGTTTCTGGCCGGACTTATACCAAGCGAAATAATTGTTACCTGATGTATCATTAAGTGCAAGATATCTTTCAGCATCGCTAGCAGTGAAGTGAATAATATAGACACCATTAGCGTTATCGACAGTTACCTTTAAAGCCTCATCCTTAGAAACCAATATGCCAGAATTATCGCTTGTCCAACCAAGGTAGTTATTTCCGTCAACTCCCTCTGCCTGAATGCTATAAGTGCCATCACCGTTATTGATCAACACAAATACATAACCTGCTTTAGGACTGGAAATCGTTTCGGGAAGCACAGTTAAACCACTGTCAATTGCCTGATATCTCTTTGTGCTAGCGGTTCCAAGGTCACTAGTCATGTAGAAATAATTACCGGTTGTGCGGATCGCAGCAATGTAATATCTTCCAGAATAATCATTGTCTGGAACTTCAGTTTCAATGGTCGCTCCGCAGATATCGCAAGCACTATCTCCGTCTTTATTAGCATGCTCAGTCAACCATGTTTCATGGAGCTGTGCTTCACCGGAGTCATTCTTGGCAACCTTTGCAGAAACGGTAATTTCATCACCGTTCTTAAGCCTTGTAGTAAAGCTATCGTGCCTTATAGTTCCATCTACGTTATGAATATTAGTAATATAGATAGATTTGCCGTTAAAAGTAATAGTGGTCGTACCCGTATTAGAAGGGTGATCTTCGTCATCAATTACACCGCTGATAACATATTTTGCGGATGTTTCTTTTCCATTCTGAAGTGTTGCCGCAACCCAAAGTGCCTGCTGAATTGTTATGGTCGAACCAGCCTCAGGAAGATTCAACTGGCCACAATTCTCACGAGAACACTTATAGGGATTTGCCACGTAATCGTGCTCGAGCTTAGTGTTTTTAATTTCTTTACCACATTTTGAACATGTAGCATTCTCAGTACAATTTGCACCTTCCTGATGATCAAGACAGTCATGAGAATCCACAACATCATCACCATCAACAAACTTATAGATCACAACGTCTTTCTGACCTGAACCATAACAAGAGAAAATGGGAGGATTATTTGTTGAATTATATCTAAGCTGATTTCGAGTATTGTTTCCCTGTGCTACAATTGTTGCTACACCGTTTTCGATAGTGATTGTCCAAGAACCGTTTGCGTCATTTGTTGCCTGCGTTTTAAGATGGTTACTACTACTTGATGCAGCATAGAGATAACCGGAGTCCGTGTTGAACGCGAATGTACCGGATGTAATGCCAGCTTCAAGTGTGATTATCTGAACGTCATCACCAAAAGTAACCTTGTCACCGGTCTTTGTTACAGCTGCTTGGCCGCGATTATTGTTGTTCTGAGTAGTGCTGAGTGCATAGTCATAATCTTTGGCAACAATTACAATTTTATCGCCTTCTTTAAGTGAATTTGCATCAGTCACCAGTTCCCAATTCTGTAACTTATATGCTCCGCAAATACACTTGCCATCAGTATATTCATGGGAATGCACATCTCCGTCGAGTGTATATACTTTCTTGTCGTCAACATCACCAAACTCGAATGTCCTTCCCTCATAATCATCCGCAATAATCTGGAAGTGATCTACATAGCTGGGGAAATCCAATCTATAAATATTATAGTTGGGTACCTTATACCTTTCAAGAGAAACACCGTTTTCATCAAGGGTTGTCCATATATCATTACCGTTGCTATACCAATAATACAACTTAAGGTTTTCCAAGTTCTTATTATTGACGATGAAAATAGTTTTTGTAGTTACGCCATTATAGGATGCTGATACGCCGCCATACTTATGTGCAGCAGTTCCATAAACACCCTGGCCGCCGCCGTAAAGCTGGTTAAAGGTGATAGGAGTATAGTCGGTAGCGTTTTCAAGACCGGTAACAGCAACGCCACCATGTGTAGGAACGCCGTATCTTGGGTTAGAGAAGGCACTGTTATATTCGCCCGCTTCTGCTCTTACCCAAGGATATCTCCTTCCCTTTTCGTTATCCTGATTTTCATACTCGTAGTAGGTATAATTTACCCAATCGCCGTAGTAAACGTTAACGTTAACGCAGGTGAGGAAATCAGCTGCTGCGTTTGTCGCCTGCTTAGGACTGTTCTGACCTGTGTAACCAATGAGCATTCCGCAACGGCGGTATGCATACCACTGATAAGCTGCGGTTACGTCGGAGAATACGTCAAGCTCGCAGGCAACGATTACGTTTTCCATAAGAATCTGGGTATCACCGTATCTGCCGCCAACAACACCGCCGTTACCGGTATCAAAGTCACCCCACATAGAGGAAAGCTTTACAGAAGAGTCAACGGTAATGTTCTTGAAAACGTGAGTGTATCCGTCGATTCGAGGAGTCTCGGAATCTGCATCTGTAATATAGATATCACCAACTATACCACCGTTACGCATCTGGTAGTTACCGAGATTTGCATTGGTAACAACGATGTTCTCGAAGGTACAAACGCCCTCTGCACAGCCTGCAATAATACCGATAGAGGTTGTTTCAACTACCATTTCGGCACCGTTGATAGCGATGTTCTTGATAGTTGCATTGTGAACGGAGGAAAACAGACCGGCACCCTTGCTGGTTCCGCTGTGCTGATCGCCGGTGGAGTCAAGCTCCCAGCCGTTTACACGAATGTTATAGATTACGTGATTCTGACCGTCGAAGGTACCGTTGAAGGTAGTCTTGCTATCAAGATAAGCCCAACCACCGCCAATGGGGTTGAAGAGAATGTTATTAAGGTCGATATCTACGCCAAGCTTTACGGTCTTGCCCGCGAAGGTGTTGCCACCGTCAACAAGATCTCTGAAACCCGCGAACTGCTTTGCGGATGTAAGAGTAAATTCTTTATCAGTATCGTTATACCAAGTGGTATCGGAGGTACCGTCCCACTGATCAGCATTAGTCTGAACGCCGGAGAATACAGAGAAATTATCTACGTAGATCACAAGATCGCCGGTTTCGGGATCGTAGGTGTACTGGTTGTTTATACGAAAATCAGCAACGCTGTCAACTCTGGTCATCAGAGTCTGCTCGTGATAGAGCTTAAGAGAGGTGTCGCCGATGTTCTTATCAAGAATGGGGCCAAGGTAAACGGTGATCGGAACGGTGTTATCCTCGGCGATGCCCTCGATATGAATATCATAGCTCTTAGCACTGTCGCCATCGCCAAGAGTGATGTTAGCGTTATCTACCGACTTGCCGGAGAACTTAAGGCTGTCAACACCGTCTGCAAGCTTTACGCCTGCGGGAAGGAGAGCGTAAACGGTATCGCTGTATCTGATGATAAAGTCGTTTGCAAGCTCGCCGTATACGGTTGCAACGTTATCAAGGCTTGCGGTTGTTTCGAAGCCTGTATCATCGGGCCAGGTTGCATCTGCGTCATAGTCTTTGCCGAAGGAATCCTCCTCAGAGGAAGCCTGGGTAGCAAGAATGCGGATATCAAACTCGCCAAGCTTAAGCTCCTGATACTCGTTGCCTGCGGTTTCCTGCATCTTAAGAGCAATACCGAGAGTTGCACTCTCACCCTTGTCGAGGAAGCCATAGGTGGTGTCGGAGAGAGTGTTGACAAACTGATCGAGTGTACCAACATTCTTCCAGGTGGAGTCAAGCTTTCTGTCAGTGGGATACTTTTCTTCCACGCCGGGACAAACGTAAACGTCAATGACCTCTGCAAGCTTAGAAAGCTCTACGTCGGATGCAAATCTTGCAACCCACTTAAGAGCGAGGCTACCAAGGTTAGAAACCTTGAATATGGTTACGTCGGTGTAGCCGGGCTCCCATTTATCATAATTGAAAATAGGTGCCTTGCTGTCCTTGATGGACGTCCACTTGCCGTCGTCTTCACCAAGCACCAGCAGGTCAAGCTTCAGTGTTCCTGCCTGGATCTTGTTATCCGAGCTTACGGCAACGTCTGTAAACCAGGCGAACGTCGTGCTGACAAGCATCACGAAGCACAGAAGCAGTGAGATGCAGCTGGTGAATAATGATCGCTTTGTGTTCATTACTAGATCTCCTTGTATGAATAAATTAAATAAAAGCTTCATCAAAATGCAAAAAATCCCGTCACATAATGCTATAAGGAGGGATTTTTCTAAAATAAACTATATTACTTACTAAGTATAACACAAAATATTGTATAAATCAAGCATATTTTTACTAAATATGCAAATATATGTAAATAAAAAGAAAAAAGAGCCGCGGAAGGATGCCTGCGGCTCTTTTGGGGTATTATTTTTTGATAAAGGTTAAGTTAACTGCTGATTCTATGCTTACAGGAGTTGCAGCATAGAGATGCCTCCGTCTTATCAACCTTGACGTCGGGTAATGCAGTGGGTAAAACGTATCCGCCCGATATCATCTGAATATCGTAGCAAAGCCCCTCGTCGATGCTTTTCTTTAAATACTTGCAGCAGTGTGTTTCGTTGGCTATGTTGCCACCATCATCGCTTGAATGACGCAAAATGTAAGTTTTAGTTTGCAAAATCATCAAACATTCCTCTAATCAATCGTTTTTATTCAATTACTTCAATTGCGGCGGTAAGCCCTTTTATTATGTCCGAAAGCTCCATTGAAGGCTCCTTCCCCTGCTCCTTTGAATAAGGAATATGAACGAAGCTGACCCTTGTTTCTGATCCGTCAAAATGCATGAGCAGGCTGTAGAGAAGGTCGTTGCAAACGTATGCTCCCGCTGAATAGGATATCTGTGCGGACAAGCCTGCAGCGACAATAGCTTCGGTCATTCTGCGAACCGGCAGAGTGGAAAAATACGCGGCACATCCGCCGCTACATATAGGCTCGTCCGTCGGCTGATTACCTTCATTATCCGGAATAGTCGCGTTTCTCAGATTTATACCTACGTACTCCGGCGTAATATTGGCTCTGCCGCCTGCTTGACCTATGCAAAGTATAGCGTCAGGACGCATTTTCTCTGCCACGTCTATGACTTTTTTCGACGCGAGGCCAAATACAACCGGCAGCAAAAGCCTTGTCAGCTCGTATCCTCCAATTATTGACGGAAGGTGTGAAACCGCCTCCCACGAAGGATTTATTTCCTCCCCACCAAAGGGCTCAAATCCGGTTATCAGCAGTTTTTTCATTCCTTTTCACTCCCGAGCTTACATTTACCCTTATTTTCTCTCATCGACAGTGCAAGATATATAGCGTAAGAGCCTGTGATTAGTGTCAAAAGGATACATGAGATAATACGCATTTGCTCGCTTGCCTCCGCCTCATTTGCAAAGGCACTTAAGCCGTTAAAAAGGCCGTGAGAGATAATACAGATGATCAGACTGCCCTCCTTACAGTACATCATCACAAACATAAAGCCTGCGGCAGTGGCGTATACCACCTGCAGAAGATTTGGTACAAGCTGGGCACCCGAGCCGTTAACCAGATTGATAATATGACCGATGCCAAAGGTGAGCGAGGATACTATCACAGCAGACTTAATGTTATCCTCCTTCATAGCATTAAAAAGAAGTCCGCGGAAGATCATCTCCTCAAGGAAGCCGACCAAAAGCATAGAAAGGACGTAAAGAACTGTTTCGTGAGCGGAGTAATTCAGCGTTACACCGTACCAAAGATTTGCTGTAAGCATAACAATTATGGGTATGTAAAACAGCATCGATCCAGCCGACACCTTAGAACGACAAAGGCCGTATTCGTCAAGGAGTGAGTATTTTTTGAGAAAGGCAAATAGCAGAACAGACAAAAGCAGTCCTACAGCCAGGGTTACCGATTTCTCAACGCCGATCTCGGCAGACAGTCCGTCGCCCACCGACATCAGCACGCAATAGGCAACTATCCATAAAACGGCAAACCATATTTTGCTTTTATCATATAATTTCTTAATTAGCTTCATTTTTCAGTCTCCAAACCGATTTTTATACATACGTGCAGTCGTTTTTCTTACATTTACAGCCAGGCGACGCTCCATGCAATAGCAAATTGTGCCAGATAATAAGCCACGTGAAGAGCTATGTTCTGAAAATAGAAGGGCTTTTCACCAAGCTTAAATGCGAAGAGAACATTGTCGCTTACCACAAAAAGTGCTCCGCCAAGTGCGAAGAGCCCGGCACCAAGGGATATCCTTTCGGCAAACAGACCGATAGCAACCGCGGTAACTATAATTACCACGCCAAGATACATTGCGAGCGGTATTTTCATATTACCGTCAAGGAAGCGTCTGTGCTTTGCATAAATTCCGCCAAGTCCCATACACAGAATGGAAAAGGCGATGAAAAGTATCCAGTTTATCTCATCTACAAGCAATAAGGATACGGTATAAAGAACGTGTCCCACCAAAAAGCAGCAGCCACCGCCAATAAAAGCGTGCGTATCATATTTGGGCATTAGCTGGCAAAGGGCGATTATCTCATCTCCGATTATTCCAAAGCAAAGTCCAATAAAAATGATAATTGAGGAAGGCGAGGTTCTCACCGCAAAGCAATTAATTGCTCCGAGAGTAATAAAGCAAAGGCTGGCAATTCCCTTAAAAACAAGGGCCTTGGTAAAGCTCTTCTTATAAAATGCAAGAAGAAACAGGGTAACAAAGCCTCCGCATATTGCCATAAGAATAAATCCCAGAATAATCAGTTCAAGTGACATACAGTCCTCCGAAGAAAAGTAATACAGTCTTAATATACACTTAGCACTTGATTGAGGTTACTGAAGCATCCTCTTCATAAAGGCGATCCTCGCCCCGATTGCCTCCTTGGTAATATCTGCCTTCTGCACGATATCAAAGCCGTGCATCGTACCCTTCGTTTCATTAAGAGTCACGTGGACACCCGCCTCGCGAAGCCTTTGGGCATAGAGTATTCCATCGTCGTGTAGACAATCGAACTCCGCGGTTTCGATATACGCGGGCGGCATTCCCTCAAGGCTACTTGCCTCGACGGGCGAATAATAAACGTAATCCGCACGACTGCTGTCAACCCGTGTCATAGGTGCGATCTTACCCGAAAGAGAGGAGTTCCACATAGGCGTATCGGTGAATTTCATGTTCGATTCGCTGTTGCAGCGTGCATCAAGGAAGGGATAAGGCAGCATCTGGAAGCGGAATTTAATCGGATGGCTTCTATCTCTAGCCATCAGAATAACGCCGACCGAGAGTGTGGATCCCGCACTGTCACCGCCAATTCCGATACGGTCGGTATCTATACCGAGCATATCGGCGTTATTATACGCCCAGTCCATAGCCGCATAGCAATCCTCAAAGAAGATCGGATGAGGATTTTTCGGTGCGAGGCGGTACTTTACGAAAAGAATACGGCAACTAAGCTCGGTAGCATATCTGAAGCAGTTACGGAAGTGATAATCTGCAGCCTCCATAACGAACCCACCGCCGTGAAGATAGATGAGCAAGGGAGCCTTGCCCGAAAGAGAGCGAGGAGAGAAGAAGTAGCACTCCACCTCTTCTTTGTCAAAGCTTTTTATCATATACCTTTTGGTATCGATATCCTTATCGTGAAAAATGTATTTTGGTGTTTTCATAAAAGGCACTGCTATGGCAAGAAAGCTCTTGCTTATAGGTGCGACAAAATGGGAAAACGGAAAGAATTGTTTGCTTATTGCATATTTCATGCTTCGGTTGCCTCCTCTACTGCGACTTCATCAGCTTTATTCTCTTCTCTCTTAGATGCCTCCCCCTCGGGGAATATGAGCTTGTTGACGAAGAAGAACACCACCATTGAAACACCGCCGTTCAGAATTACCGTACCGATCTTAGCTACCCATTCGGGAATGAGGCTGACGATAACGCCCTTCCACACCGAGTCGATGGAAAGAACGATGCAGGTAACGATACAAAAGGCTACGAGATAGCAAAGCCCCTGCAGATAAATATTTCCTTTACTGCGGAACACCCAGCTTCTCTGCAGGAAGAAGTTTATCACCTCTGCCACGAACATAGCTATCAGATATGCGGTGAACTCCGACGCCTTGCCACCCAGGATATACCACCTGAACGTCTGACCAAGGAGCGTCACCTCGGTGCCGGGAAAGCCGACGTAGCTGTCACCCATAAAGGCGAAGGCTGCCGGAAGAAAAAGAAGCACCAAGAACTTAAAAACGGTAATAAGGTTGCTGACGAGGAAAAAGAGTCCACCCTCTCTCAGCCATTTAGCCGCCTTCGGATTTCTCTCCTTAAGGCTATTCCACATTCTTTTGATTTTTTCCATACTCTATCTCCAAAGGCAAAAAATTATTTCGGTGTACGAAGAATCAATTTGATTACAAATAACTGCAACCCCTTCGGCAAAAGGTTTAAAAGTAGTAATAAAGGGTTGCGATTTATGCTATATGCAAACTTTGGTTTACTTTTTGATAGGATTTTGCCTACCTTGGCGGCCAGTTTTTCAGGCTTTACACATCTGGATTCTACACTGTCAACTATCGACTTAAAGCGTTTTGCGTTGCAGGAATAAAGCTCGGTATTATTGCAGAAGCGATCCAGGGCGTCGGTTGACACACCCAGCATACCTGTATCCACCGCACCCGCACGAAGAACCGATACGGATATATCTAGCAGCTGAAGCTCCATACGGAGAGAATAGGCGTATTTATCCAGTGCCGCCTTAGTAACGGCGTATATTCCTGTAAAGGGTAAGGGGTCAAGAGGAGCAAGCTCGCTGGTGGTTATCAGTATTTTACTGCCAGCCGATAAAAGCGGCAAAAAGCTTCGGTTGACCAAAAATACGCCATACGTATTAACGGAAAATATACGGCGAAAGGCCTCAGGCTCCATTTCTACGAGAGAATCCAGCATATATATTCCTGCAAAATGCACTATTCCAAAAAGGCGGTCTGTATGACTGCGAACAAGCTTCAATGCCTCGGCAACGCTTTCCTCACTCGTCACGTCAAGCTCTACGGGGATTATATTTTTCTCAGGCTCCCCCACCCTTTTATCTGCGGCGAACACGCGGTACCCAGCCTCACGAAAAGCAAGCACTGTGGCTCTGCCCATGCCTCCGTAGGCACCCGTTACGAGAATATCCTTCATTTTGTTCTCCAAATCGTTTTTTTGGTATTTTTCACTATAATTATAGCATACAAATTTTATTTTTTCAATAATATTAACTAATACTTGTAATATCTTTTTCTGTATGCTATAATCAAAATAGCATACTAAATGCAAAAAGGAGGACTTCATTATGAAGCTGAACGCAAAAACTCTGCTTATAATTTCATTGATCCTCTGCCTGGTCAGCTCTATCGGAGCAAGTCTGTTCCAGACAAGCTTTGGCCAGGTGGAATACCACGACATGACCTTTGTTACAGATAGCGGTCACGAGCTGGACGCCCTGCTGCTTGTTCCCAAGGGCGTTGACGAAAACAACAAGGCACCCGCCATCGTTGTGAGCCACGGATGGTACAACAACAGAGAAATGCAAGATCTCAACTACGTTGAGTATGCAAGAAGAGGCTACGTTGTTCTGGCTATCAGCATGTACGGCCACGGTGACTCTGAGGTTATCGAGTCGGGCAGCTGGTGGGATGACGAGAATAATGCCAACGGCCTCTACGACGGTGTAAAATATCTGGCGTCGCTTTCCTTTGTTGATAGCAGCCGTATTGGTGTTACCGGTCACTCCAACGGTGCTCTCGCCTGCCGCGAGGCAGTTCTGCAGGATGACGAGGGTCTGATTGCGGCGGCTCTGCTCGTTTCTAACGACGCGGTTTACTACGACGAAAACAACAATTTCTACAACCAGTTCGGCAACAGAGATGCAGCCATCGTTGCCTGTCAGTATGATGAATTCTTCCACCGTGTGGACGGAAATGCTCCCAGAGAATACATAAATCAGGTTACCGCACAGTCCTTCCTTCATTTCGGCAAAGACCCCGCGGGACTTGAGAAGCGTACCGCAGACACCTTCTATACCCAGGAAATTGACGGAAAAGAGGCTATACGTGCCATCTATAATCCCGCCATCACTCACCCCTGGGCTCATTTCTCCTCCAGTGTAGTCAGCTTCAGTGTAGACTTCTTCGACCGTGCTCTTGATGCACCCGGCGAGCTTAGCAATACTAACCAGATCTGGCAGTGGAAGGCACTGTTCAATGCCATCGGTATCGTCGGCTTCTTCGCATTTGCGGTTTGCCTTGCGATAGTTCTTCTCGAGCTGCCCTACTTTGCTCCTCTTAAGGCGAGCGAGGAGGTTCTCCCCTGGCCCGCTCTTGAGGGTAAGGCGAAAAAACGCTTCTTCAGCAAGAGCATCTGGGGTGCAGTTCTCAGCGTACCCTTCTACTTCATCGGATTTATTATCGGATTCCTGGGCTCCTCCTTCATCGGAATATGGAACCAGGGTGCTTCACTTGCCATTGGCATGTGGTCGCTGCTTTGCGGTCTGTTCACCCTTTTCACCATTCGCGGCAACAACAAGAAGTTCCCCGTTGATCTTGAGGAAAGAGGCGTTAAGCTTGGTAAGGATAAGCTTATCCGCACAATCGTCCTTGCTCTGACCGTGGTTGTGGCAACCTTTGCACTGGTATTTATCTCGGATTACCTCTTCCTTACCGACTACAGACTGTGGTGCTTCGCCACCATCAGAGCCTTTGACGCTCATCATATTCCCAAGATCCTTCTCTTCCTTCCCTTCTGGGTATTCTACTACGTAGTGACCAGCGTTGCGGGCAACTGCTACAACTACACCGAGATGGGCAAGAAGTCCTGGGTAAGCGTGGTATGGCAGGCATTCTTCGTATTTATCGGCCCCCAGTTCATGATAATGGCACAGTATATCAAGTTCTTTATCACCGGAAAGATGTTCCTCGATCCCATCACCGGCATTATGGGAATATGGCTGTTCCCCATCGTGCTTATTCTTCCTCTGTCCTCTGTCATCTGTAACATTATTTACCGCAAGACGAAGAACCCCTACATAGGCGGTATCATCATGGGTATTATCGCTTGTATTCTTACCGTAACCAACACCCTTACGGGCTGATTATTTAATACAAAAAGCACAGAAATCGCTTGATTTCTGTGCTTTTTTCTTTGTTTTATACCATTTTACAGTGTCCTTTTGCGAATGATCTTATAGCCGGCAGAGGTGAGAAGCCAGTATGCGTCGTCGAGTATCTGATAGTCGTACTTGATAACGTCCTTCTTTTCCTCAGGTTCTCCGTCACGCTGAGCGATCAGACGTCTGAACTCCACCAAACCGTCAAATGTTGTGAAGTTACCGTGACGGCGAAGTCGGTAGTTCTTTCCGTTAGTATGTCTTAGCTTGCCCTCGCTGTTAGGAAGCATCTCGGTAAGGATCTGCTCGCGAGTTGCGGGGATCATACCTCGGCTGATCATAAAGGAATTCCAACGCTGATGCTCGTGGATCGCCAGATTCTTACGCTTGGAGGACTTGAAATCAATGCCGTAGTACACGATGCTCTTGCCATTGGCACGGAGTCCGTATTTCTCGGTATTGGGTCGGTCGTCACCTGCGTATATCTGCATATACTCATCCTCGGTAAGAGCGACACCCTCCTCGCTCTCCTCACAATAGTCAAGACCCATAAGATTCAATTTGGAGCGAAGGCTTAAGCAACCGTAAAGGCTGGAATCCCTCTCCATCTGGGTTTTAGACTTATACCACTTTTCATTGGCTCTGCGTCTGTTGTCAAGGATGTACTGATCGGTGATTTCAACCGCATCCTCCTTAGTCATATCATACTCAAGGTCGTAGACCTCGTTACGCATCTTAGCCATCTTATATATCTTATCGGAGAGCAGCTGACAAATGTTGTACACGCACTCCGACTCGTTGCCGATGAAGAAGCAGCTGTCGTCATCAATAAGCGTCTGCTCCTTTCGCCATTCGAAGGCACGTACGAAGATCTTAAGGTTCTTCACGCCCCATTCGCGACGCTTTTCAACCAGCTTCTGTGCCATATCGAGATTTTCAAGATCGTTGCCGAAGGCGATAACAAAGTAATTTGCGTCGCTCTCGTTTCTCGTACAAATATCACGAAGCCTCTCATAGAAATCGGCATTATTAATATCCATGTGGAAATACTTATCCTCGGCGGGAACCGACGGCAGAGGCAGATAATCCTTTGGATCGATGCGACTAAGCTCACGCTCATAGCGATAGTAGCTATGATTCATATTTTTGTTATGCTCGGAATGCTCCTTATCGAAGATGAAATACTTTACCGGCTTCAGCACGGGATCTCCCTCGCCTGCGGTAAGGAACTGGTTATTGGCAACCGAGGCAAGCATTATCTGCTGATTCGTTCTGCCAAATCCGATAAGAGCCACGTTGATGTCGACACCCTCGCGGATCAGGGAGGTTTCATAGTCTATCTGCTCCTCGTCCATAAAGACGGAAAGTGGATAGCGATCAATAAAGTCCATGGCGATCTTCTGATACTTATTCACATAGTGAATACATCCGTGTGCGTTAGAAACGATATCCTCATAGATCGCCTGGTATTTGGGATCGCCGAACACGTAGACCTTAAGGTTTAAATACAGACGCTCGCGGAGCTTATCCGACGAGCAGTTAATAAAATCAATAACCGCTCGGCAGAGCATAATGTTCTTGTCATCATTACCCTTGCCCATGTTGAGAACGAATATGTACTCTCTGTCGAGCCTTTTTGTCATTTTAAGCAGGCTCTTAAGCCTTCCCACAGGCGAGGGAGAATTGATATACGCCACCTTAGACATATAAAGCTTGTCGCACTCAGCGTGTGTCATCTCGTCAACGATGATCTTTACGCGTTTTTTATCGCTTCGATAGATGGAAATATTGCCCTCGTTGTTGCCGAATAGATACAGCTTGTTTTTGCGGGTGAGGAAGGCACGCATAGCACACACGCCCGTCCAGATATGCTGTATTGTAAGCGACAGAGCGAACAAAAGTGCATTGATAATAACCATTGCGAAGCAAAGGTAAACGGTGTACTTATAAACGTAGTCATGCTCCATAAGTGCCGCGATGCTTCCAACCTCAAACTTCATTACTACGAGGCTGAGAATCTCGTTTATGGAATAAATAAGGGCGTCAATAACCTCCTCACGTGCGTAAATATGACCCACGCACCAGAGCGGATAGGCTATCAAATAAATGATAGCGAATGGGCCGTTTTTAAAGCTTCTGAGGAAGGATATCCTTTGCTTTCTCTTGCTGAAAATAAGATTCGCCGCCACGAACAACGCCTCGCCGATCAGCAGCAAAAGAGCAAAGACGGTAACCGTCTTTTCAAGCCCCAAAATAAACTCCAAAGACATATTTTTTCTCTCTTTCTATCAAAAGAATTATCTCGACCGCCACAGACTCTGCCGAGCAGAGCCTTCAAAAACGCAAGGCCCTTCGCCCTATAGCGATAAGATCGCCTGCCTTTCGGCAAGTCAATAGCAATTCAAGCACAGCGGCATCACGCCGCAGCCAATTTCTCATCACATATTAATTATACTATAAAGGAAGCGTATTTTCAATACGAAAAGTAAAAAAAGAGCCGAGGTTTCCCTCGGCCCTAAAACTAGAAAAACAATTTAGGAGAAATCGTTTTATTCTTCTATTGATTCTACGATGGTGATTGTTAACGTAGTTTCTGCATATCCGCCATTCTCATCGAAATAGCAGATTTTAATCTCATGCTCTCCAAGAGTATCAATAGCACCAAATCCGTCGATATGACTCATTAACAGATATTCACTTTTAGTAGTGCCATCGCTATATACTGCAACGATTCTAGCATTGTTAAATACAAATGCATCTTCTAATGTGTATGTGGTCTGAGGCATAGGATCAATATAGATGCTTTCAAGAACAGCGGGAACCTTAGGAGTTTCTACTACTTCAACGGTAAATGTATCTACACCGCCGCCAAATTCGACTGTAATAGTTAGAGATTCATTTACCACAGAACTATTAAACCCGGTAATAGTAAAATCTTCGGGTCTGTCCACATAATCCACATATATTCCGCCACCTTCACTGCTTCTAACGAAAATAGAGAGACCTTCATAGTTGGCTTCTTCGTTTAAATAATAAGATGTATCAAACGGAAGAGAGGAAATGTAAAAACTGGTTATTTCGCCTTGAACAACATCATTGGTTTCGTCATCACCACCTGTGACTTCTCCGCCATTTGGCTCATTGCTATTTTCCTTGTTAGAGCCAACAACGACAATCGTTACTATTATTGCGATAACAAGTACAATTGCAACGGCAGCTATAAGAATGATACCCTTTTGCTGTTTAGTTAGATTGTCCAAGAATTTAAGATTTAAATTAAATTTAGATTCTGTTTCAAAATCAAAATTATCTTTTTTTGCCATTTTATTTCCCTTTCAGGCGTTTATTAACTCTGCGGCGACTTTCGTCGCCGCAGATAATGAAATTATTGATTATTTATATGCATCCGCATACACACCAGTAGAATAGAAATCAGTGTAAGTCAAGGGAGTCTTAGTGGTAATTCCGCTAATGGGAGTATCACTTACAATATAATTGGTTGTTTCATTGGAACAGGTAACCAATCTGGTAGCTGATCCCAGGCCAATGCTAGGACTTTGAGCGGTCCACTGTCTTCCATCCTGGTAACTCCATATAACAAACCTACCATAAGTGCCAAGATAATCCTTTGCAGTAATCTTAGCTATCTTTAAATCCAAGCCAGTTTTATCAAAAGGCATATCAAGCAGCTTCATTGTACGCTTAGTTACATTATTTTCAGTGGTACGCTTGTCATTTACAAAGCTTTGACTAATAGTTAATCCTTCTGCGGCCTGAGTAAGCTCAACAAACACAATGCCTGTATTCACATACTGACCATATCCACTGGAAGCATTCTTATCCTTGTGGATGAAATACTTAACACTTCCCATTTCAGCATGAACGTCATACCAAAGAACTCTCATTTTAACGCCTTCGAATACGCACTTGAATATATCACCTGTGCTAAGACTATTGATAGTTGGCATGCTGAGTGCAGGATCGCTGTTTGTACGATATTTAGCCCAGTTGTACTGATCAAGATAACCGTAAAGATTAATCTTGGAATCCGCACTTCTCATAGCGGTACCCTCAATAGCAATACCCAAACCCATAACAGGTGTGGTATAGGTGCTAGTATCAACGGTAGGAGTCATACCGTTAACATCCTGAATAGTAGTAATATCAGTCAAGTTAAGAACACCGCTAGAAAGTACAAGGTTAGCATAATTACCGCCACGAAGAGTGGTATTAGTAATGTTAAGTGTAGTACCTGCTGCCATAACGGGCTGACGGAAGCCGCTTACGTAAGAGTTGCTTATAGTAGATGTTCCCTGTGCTCTGATACCGGAAACATAATACTTATTTGTGTTATCTGCATAATCAAGAGCACCGTATACAGGACCGTCAATATAAACGTTATCAATGGTACCACCGTTTACCGAAATAAGAGCATCAGTAAGATCTGTTTTGTCGGTGAGATTAGATTTAAATGTATTAGCAGAAATAATCCAACCATTGCCGTAAAGACTATTTGTGCCAAGGCCAATCTTCTGACCCGTTGCAAGAGTAACGTCACTATGAAGAACTACGTTTGTAGAATGAGTCTTTGCAAGAGTGGTAATAGGAGTACTCTTTGTTACGTTAATTGCATTATTAACAATCTGAATCTCTACAACCGTAGATACATCATTTTCGGGAGCGATCTCAATGAATACACTGCTGGTAGTCTTGATATTTCCCTTGAAGGTGATGGCAGATGTTGCCCATTCAGCGGTAGTAACCTCGGAATCATAGGTAGCAGTAAGAGTATACTGATTAGGGTTGGCAGTTGCAACCTTGTTCAGTTCGCTTCTAGGAGAAAGATATCCACTACTCTCCGCATAAGCATAAAGAGTAACCTTAACCTTGTTTCCGAACTTATCGCTATTAGCAATCTTAAAGAGATCAGAAAGAAGAATTGTTGTATCTGTGCCATTTGCATTGGTACCAATGTAATAATTTGGAGCGTTCTCACTGTTGAGCTTATTGTAATTAAGCTTAACGGCTGCCTGAGTAGCATCAATTACATCTACGTCAATGTCCTTGCTGAAATAGCCGTCAACGGTAGCAGTAAAGCTAAAGTTTACACCTTCCGCAAGTTCACCGTTTTCATTGGTCTGGAAGGTAAGCTTCTTGTTCTCGTAAATAAGACCGTCCTCGTTGGAAACGGTAAGAATAGGAGCGGGCTGAAGGGGGTTGTTTCCTTCGCTGTCACCGCTATAAGTTGCTCTGATAGTAATTGCATACGAGGTATGCACACCGTTGAAGGTAAGGGTGGGCATTGTTGCACCGTCAACAAATGCGATATTGTTGGTACCTATAGCAATAGTTGCAGCAATAGGCTTAACAACAACTACGGTTATTTCACTAACTCTTTCTTCGCCATTCATATTGCTTGCAGTTGCTCTAACTACAACTTCACAAACGTTATTGATAAGCTTTGCATTTCTAAGGTCAAGTCTACCGGTCTCGGGCTCAACAGTAACACCGTATTCACCTTCGGTTACAATTTCCCATTTAGTAACCTTGTTAGAGGTTTCGTTTGCATTAGCTGCATTTACAGCATGAAGCTGAAGATAATCGTTTCTAAATGCAACGTATACCTTGGAATTGTCACCGATTACATCTGTTCCGGTTACAAAACCAACCTTAAATTCTTCGAAGGGAAGCTTAAGAGAAAGCTTAATAACAGGAACCTCAGCGTCAACCTTATCTGTTTCAAGGTTTCCGTCGGCGTTGGGTACGTATATTGTTCCATCAACGTTCACCTGAACGTTCTCGTTAACAGTACCGTTAGTAAGAACATCCTCAACCTTGCTTTCAGCAGACACGCTAATCTCAACCTTGGCTCCGCTCTCGTCGGTGGAGTAGTTAAGAGAGCCCTCTACAGCAAACTCAATGTTTGAAGGAATTTCAACAGGTCCACTTGGAGCAGGAGCTGCATCCTTGTTTTCTGTGCCGGTTACTTCATTTTTATCATTGACAGTAACATTTACATAGATATTACCTATATAAGTAGCAGTGGCGGAAATATATTCCGTTTCACTTTCGCCGTTAGCGAAGAAAGAGCCTGCCTCGGTTTTGATGGTGGTCTTAACAACAATGGTCTGAACGAGTTCAACGTAATCGGTATCGTCGTCCTCTTCTACAGCCTTGCCGATAAGGTTAATTACCTCTTCATATCCTTCGGCATCCGCAATTACGTCAATCTTATTGATTGCTTCTGCAATATAACTACCGCCCTTATCAATAAGGAAGATGCCGCAATTATAAATATCACGGAAGCTTACGTTTGCAGACTCGGTGCTAAGAGGAGTGACGTTGCTCATAAGCATGGGACCTTCCTTAACAGGAGTCGCCGCACGAGCAAGTCTTTCAGCCTTAATATCCTGAACCTCATCAGCAGTCTTGGCAATAATGGTCTGAGTTTCTCTGTCGAACCAGAAATGTACGCCATGCTGAGCAGCCTTAGGAGTCAGCTTCTTAGGATCAATGTCCTTGATCGCTTTCATGAGCTCTGCCTCATTGTCAATGGTTTCACCAACCAAGCCAACGTGAAGCTCCGTTGTGAGTACCGATGCAGAGGTCTGGTCGGATGCGATGTTAGCGTTCTTAATGATCGCACCGAAGGTGGGAATCAGAACTGCGGAAAGGATTGCAATTACCGCAATTACGATTACCAACTCGACGATCGTGAACGCTGAATTTCTTCTGTTTTTCATATTTCGTCCTCCTGACGATTTTTATTTTTTGTTTTCAACAAATTTACGGTCTGCATCGACAAAAAATCCCGCTTTGCTCTGCCATCGCCTACGCTTCGACAAAGCCACGCAAAAAAGCTTTTCATCCGTGCAGCATTTTTCGCAGATGATAATAATCTAATCGGCGAAAAAAGTGATAAAATTACATCATACCGCATTCATAATAACACAAAACCTGCTATATTACAATGCATTTTAATAAAAATTAATTTTATTTAATGATTATAAATGACTTCTTCGGCTTTTTTGTGGTGTTAAATGTGGTAAATAAACTACTAAAAAGCGAGGAAAAACTAATGCCAAGAAAAGGAGACAAGGTCTACAAAAGAAAGGACGGGCTTTGGGAGGCTCGATACGTCAAGGAGGTCGACTCCTTAGGAAGAAAGAAATACGGCTCGGTTTATGCAAAAACCTGCAGCGAGGCGAAGGAAAAACGCCAGGACGCTATGGACAACCTTTTGCTTTACGGCGAGCCGATCGGTCCGAGGAAGATCACCGTCGGAATGCTGGTCAGAGAATGGTTGGTTCTCAACCGACAAAGGATCAAGGCGTCCAGCATCAAGAGATACGAGGGCTTCTGGCGAAATCACATTATGCCAACCATAGGCGATAAGCCTGCCGTCAGCTGCAGCACCGTCGTAATGCACAGCTTTGCTTTGGACAGGCTTGAGTCGGGGCTGTCGCCAATCAGCGTAAACGCGATTCTGGTGTTTCTGCACTCCTGCTTCAAGTACGGACAGCGACAGTATAGGCTGCCGATGCCGGATTTTGTGTATTTTCCGCGAGAGAGGGTGGAAATGCGTGTGCTTACGCAACGTGAGCAGCGTCAACTGGAGGTATACCTTACCAGCGACATCGACGTCTATAAATTCGGCGTTTTGCTCACGCTATACACCGGGTTGCGAATCGGCGAGCTTTGTGCATTGAAATGGTGCGACGTCAGCGATGGCAATATCACCGTTCGCGGCACTATGCAGCGTCTTAGCCGTGACGGTGGCGGTAGCGAGGTGGTTGTAGGCTCACCAAAAACGAAAACGTCGGCGAGGGTTATTCCGCTGCCAACGTTTCTACTTGAATATGTAGAGATCTTCCGTGCGAAAAGCTATCCCGATGCTTACGTTCTGAGCAGCGAGAAAAAGGAAATTGTTGAGCCTCGGGTGATGCAATATCGCTTTAAGCATTATCTGGGCGAGCTTGGCATCGAGGGAGCCACCTTCCACACGCTTCGCCACAGCTTTGCAACCAGGTGCGTGGACAAGTATAATTTTGAGATCAAAACGCTCAGCGAGATCCTCGGCCACAGCTCCATCGAAATGACGCTGAATCGCTATGTTCACTCCTCCATGGATCTGAAGAAAAACAATATGCAAAAGCTACAGCTTTTATCGTAGAAAAATGGTATAAAAAACACAAAAAAGCCCATACGTATCAACGTTTTTTCGACTGACGATTAGATTATTATCATCTGCGAAAGAGGGGGATTTTAGTACATTATTATTCTGTCGCGATGGAGGCAGAATATACCGAAATCACGTTTTTTCAAAAGCAAAAAAATAAAAAATCGTCAGGAGGACGAACTATGAAAAACAAAAGAAGATCAGCGTTCACGATCGTCGAGCTGGTAATCGTAATTGCGGTAATTGCAATCCTTTCCGCAGTTCTGATTCCCACCTTCGGAAGTATTATCAAGAACGCGAACGTTGCTGCAGACCAGTCTACAGCGGCGACCCTCACTACCGAGTTACACGTGTATCTTAAGGGTAAACAGATTACTAATGAATCTGAGCTTGTTGAAGCCCTTGACAAAAGCGGAATTGGCACCAAATTGATTCCCAGTGTTGAAAATGCTCACTACTGGTTTGATATGGATAGCCAAATGATAGTTGTGAAAGAACTCGATGAAGTTAATCCTAGGACTAGAGCTGCCTCGCCCGCAAACACAAGTTTCCGTGATTTGTATAATAAAGGGCTTTATCTCATTGACCACAACGTTCTTGGTGAACTTTTCAGTACAGCTGATGTAGCTTATGATGTATTCTCATACATTGATAATCTTGCTACTGCAGATCAGTACGCTAATTTGATTTCCAAGTTAGGTAGTGTCGCAGAGAATCATGTATATAAAACCATTGCAACTGATATCCTCGCCAAGCTTCATAATACTACAATTAGAACCGAAGCAGGTGCTTTCTTCTCTGCCGAGGGAAATGCTACAAAGAACGAGTATTTCTCTGCAGGTGCTACCTTCGTAGGCAATGATTACTTTAAGTTTGATGGTGAAAGAATCGTTGATGCAGACGCCGCCCCCCTTCCTGTTGGTGTAGTAAGCATTCCTTCTAATATTAATTATGTATCTGAAGATGCACTGCTTTATGAAAATACCGACGATAGCAGAGCACAAATTTCTATTGATCGTAACAGAGCCGGAATTCTTTCTCCTGGATTTACCAATGCGGATGTTCTTATAGGAGATAAAACCTATATAATCCCTTCTACTGACATAAATCCTGCAGAAGATCTTCTAGTTAACGTTGCAGACAGCAATGATACCATTCAGCTTATTATCAAGCTTCCCTTCGAGGATTTTAATATTTATTATGACGGAACAAAAAAGATAGCAGGAACGGCTAACGGCAAGATTTTCGTAGCTTATAGAGATGGAACACTTCAGCTTATAGCTGTTAATAAAGATAATGCAGCACAGACCTCTAACAAGATTCAGAGTTGGAGCATTATAGATGGCGAAAACGGTGATTTTGAAATCAATAGCACCGGTCTTATCAATTTTGAAAATGCAGAGTTTGTAGAGCTTTCAGATGGTAGACAGGTGTGCGAAGTAACCGTTAAGGCTGAGACACTGAACGTAAACAATGAGACTCGTACAGAGACAATCAACATTGTAATAGTTAAGCCCCTTGCATCTACTCTGAAGATAGTATCTACCACATCTCAGAATGTAGCTTTGGGCACTAACAAGAGCATTAGTCTTGATTTCACCGGTGAATTTACCTCTTATGAGATCCTTCCTGGCGTAACATATAGCTCTGAGGTTGTAGCGGATGGTGAAACACCCACAGATGCAAAAACACTTCTTTCACTTTCTCCTGTTTATGCTGTTGCAGACAACAGCAACTTCCACTTTGACGTAGCAAATAACAAGCTTGTGTTCAAGGCTGTTGATGCTAACGGTGACGAAGTATATGATAATGGTACCTACTCCTTCGTTATTTCTGTTGATAACGGTTGCCTTTCTACTACCGTTACTGCAACCATGAATAATTCCGAAGATACTATTTTTAAGACCAACAACCATCACTCCAGCACTATTGCACGACCCTTCTACATCGGTAGTGGTAACGAAATAAGCCTGGGTGATCTCTTTAACGCAGCGTCCACCGATTTTGGTAGCAGCAAGATTGAAAAAGCTACAGTAAACATTTACGACAATGTTGGTGCAACAGGTAAGCTTTATCCTATTTATCTTGCAGATAGAACTCCTAATAACTTTAGTGTTAAGCAAGGAGAGAATACTATTGGCAGTCTTGGTGTTAGCTATAGCGATTGGACAAGTCAAAAAATCTCCTTCGTGTTTGAAGACATTGATTCTACTACCCATATTTCTCATGACGTATACATTGAGATTATCCCCGAAACAAATGATAATGTAACCGATGCTATTTCTACCGTAGTTAAGTTTACAGTTATTAAGGGGGCAGAAAATGTAAGTGACATAAATGATCTTAAGCCTTCAGATTCGGATGAGATTGTACTTGACCAAGATATAATTCTTCATGGAGATAGTGATGTTTCTACCGGAACTACTATAGATGCTGGAGACTTCACTCTCTATGGAAATGGATACACTATTAATGCTAGAGAATATGTAGCATCTGAAGTTAAAGATGGTAACGGAAATAGTATATCTGGTACTAACACGGTATACAGAAATATTTGTCACAACACTGCTTGGTATCACGATTGTTCACGAATGATAGGATGTGATTATCGATATAGCACAAGCACAGAAAACTATTCAAAGTATTATGAAACTGATCAGTACATGATACTGGTAAATAATGGCTCCATTGACAACATATACATTAATGGTCCTGTTTATCCAGAGGTTCAGTATTACGAAGATACTTTTGATGGTACAGGAGAATACAGCCACACACCTTTCTATGTTTCCGGAATTAAATCAACCGGCGATTCCTCTATCACTAATTCGTATATAAGTGGTTTCCGTCAGCCTGTTAAGGCAGAGGGAACAAGTCTTTCTCTTAATAATACAACCCTTCGAGGCGGTAACTTTGCAAACCTTGTTCTTTCAACCGGTATTCTTGATCTAGAGGACGTTACCACCATTCAAGATCAAGGTGGAATGTTGAATACTGTTGCATTCGGCAGCACAACTGCATACTCCGTAAGCGTAACCGGTCTCGGTATTGCAATCGAAAGAACTGCGATTACTCTTGTTGATAGAGATGATGACGGTAGCAATGATGACGCTAGAATCAAAATTACTGGTTACCTTAATCAGTATAACTGGATTTCCGAGGATACAACCGCACAAATGCCTGTAATAGATGGTGTAAATCTGAAGAGTGTCTTCGGCTATGTATTTGATGGTGTTAAAGTGGAACTGTTAAATATGAATCTCTACGTTGGAAGATTAGCATATTATAAACATCAGAACACCGCATCAACTCCAGTTGAATATGTTAATGCCGGAATTATGTTTGCAGAAATTGGACGTACCGGCTCTATAACAGATAGTGCTTTAACAGATGAAAACTGTATGTCTTCCGGTTTTATCAGTCATGGTGAGCGTGATGGTGATGTCAATTATGCCGAAAGAACTCTTGAAAAGGTTGAACTTGAGAAATTCGCCAACCTTGGCTTAAGTGGTATATATACTGCTGAAAAAATGCTTGGTAAAGATGGTAAGGTTGTCCTGTTCAGCTACAAAGATGGTCGTGGATGGACCGCAAACACAACGCACACTTCTCTTACGCCTACCAACCACAACACAGATATCAAGCTCGCAGATGGAACGATGTATCCTATTAACTACATTGGTTATTATGATATGAGTGGAGATTATTCCTCTTGGTATCAATATTCAGTACCTACAAATTGATTTAATAAAACTCTGCGGCTTCCTATGTTGCCGCAGAGTTAATAAACTCCTGAAAGGGAAATAAAATGGCAAAAAAAGATAATTTTGATTTTGAAACAGAATCAAAATCCAAATTCAATTTGAACTTTGATTTCATAAAAAATCTTTCAAAACAGCAAAAAGGAATAATTCTCATTGCTGCAGTAGCAATTATTCTTGTTATAGCAATAATTATAATTTGTACTATTATTGGTGCCAACGAAGGTTTTGATAATAATGGCGGAAACAGTGGTTTCAATCCTGAGAATGGTGAGGAAGACATCCCTTCCGATGATATTCCAGATGAAATTTCAGATTTTTACATTTCTGCTCCTCCTGCAAAAACGACTTATTATGTAGGAGATATAGCAGACTTTTCCGGATTATCTCTATATTATAAGAGTCAAGAAACAAGTAGTGTATTTATTAATTACGAGCCTGGATTAGAAGGTATTGTGATAACGGGATTTGATAGTTCGATTCCCGACGATGAACAAGTAATAACCGTAGAATGTCGTGGCTTAACGGATACTTTCACTATTAGAATTCTAGAAGTGCCTATTTCCACTCCTACACTGGTAGGCATACACCTTGATCCCAATAATATGCCTGTTGATACTTGTAGATGGGGTTATGCTCCTGATATTCGCGGTGCAAAACTTGTTTGTGAGTATAGCGATGGAACAACAAAGGTCGTTTCTCTTGAATATGAGAATCTCAATGAGTACGAAGAAGATCTTATGGCCGCTCAAGTAGGTGACACCGTTACGATTGAAGTTATTTATGACGAAAATGGATATGTGGCTGTTACATCATTCACAATTATAATCATTGAATAAAAACCAAAAAAGGCTGGGGAACCAGCCTTTTTGTTATGTTTAGTTGTCAATCGGTGAGGTTTTAGCCTCATCCACCGCCGACGGCGGTCCCCCTTCCCCAACACGCTACGCTGGGGAAGGCATAAGAAAAAAGGTCGGATGAAAATCCGACCTTTTTGGGTTTGTGTATTATCCACCTCATCACCCGCTATGCGGGAGCTTCCCCTCAAGGGGAAGCCTATTAAAAGGCTTATTAAACGAGGAGGTTGGTCTGAGTTTCTTCGTTGAAGAAGTGCATTACCTTACCCTCACAGGTGATGTGAAGGGTTGCACCCTGAACGAGAGAACTACGCTTAGCGTCGGTAAGAGAAACGGTGGGGATACGAACGATAAGCATATCACCGTTTTCAGTAACAACGTGGAGGTGAAGCTCACTACCCATCATCTCATTAACGAGGATCTGGCAAGCGATAGCATCGGGATCATTGTCCTCAGCGAGAACGAAGTGCTCGGGACGAACGCCGAGAACGATGTTCTGAGAGCTGATGCCGTGTGCTCTGAGAGCCTCAGCCTTATCACCGTCAACCTCAATTTTAGCACCGTAGGGAGTAACGTAGTACTTATCGCCCTCACAAACGAGCTGAGTATTGAAGGTGTTCATCTTAGGAGCACCGATGAACTCTGCAACGAAGAGGTTACAGGGCATATCGAATACCTCGGTAGGAGTACCAACCTGCTGGATAAGACCGTCCTTCATAATAACGATACGGTCACCGAGAGTCATCGCCTCGGTCTGATCGTGAGTTACGTAGATGAAGGTGGTGTTGATCTTCTTACGGAGAAGAATGATCTCAGCTCTCATCTGGTTACGGAGCTTAGCATCAAGGTTGGAGAGAGGTTCGTCCATAAGGAATACCTTGGAGTCACGAACCATTGCACGACCGATAGCAACTCTCTGACGCTGACCGCCGGAAAGAGCTCTGGGCTTTCTGGTAAGGTACTCGGTGATGCCAAGGATCTCAGCAGCCTCGGTAACCTTCTTATAAACCTCATCCTGAGGAACCTTCTTAAGACGAAGGGAGAATGCCATATTCTCAAAAACGGTAAGGTGAGGATAGAGTGCGTAGTTCTGGAATACCATCGCAATATCTCTGTCACGAGGCTGAAGGTCGTTTACAACCACGCCGTCGATCTCAACGGTACCGCCGGAAATGTCCTCAAGTCCTGCGATCATACGGAGTGTGGTAGACTTACCGCATCCGGAGGGACCTACGAAAACAATAAATTCCTTATCTGCGATATCGAGGTTAAAGTTATCAACCGCAAGAGTGTTCTTGCCGTATATTTTCTTTACGTTAGTTAATTTTACACTAGCCATTATATTTCTCCTTATCCTTTTACTGCACCGCCGGTAACACCCTCAACGTAGTATTTCTGTAATGCAAGGAATACTGCGGTAACGGGAACAGAAACTGTAACGCCTGCTGCACAGAACATGGTGTAGTTTGTGTTAATAAGAGTTTTCTCAAGCCAAGTCCACATACCAACTGCTACGTTCATACCTTCGGTCTTGAAGTGAGACAGGTATCTCGCAAGCATGAAGTCGCCCCAGGGAGCCATGAATCCCATAAGGAGAGTGTAAATTACGATAGGCTTAGAGAGAGGCATGATAACCTTATAGAATACCTGCCAACGGGTCGCACCGTCAATTCTTGCCGCCTCGTCAAGGCTCTTCGAAATGGTATCAAAGAAGCCCTTGGATACGTAGTAACCCATACCACTGGAGGCACAGTATACGATAATAAGACCGACTGGAGCCATGGTCTCATAAAGACCCATGTCAGAGAAGATCTTATAAATAAGAATCATGGTAAGGAATCCGGGGAACATGCCAAGGATAAGCATTGCGTTCATCAGAAGCTTTCTGCCCTTGAATCTCAGTCTGGAGAGTGTGTAGGACATAGAAAGCACGAAGAAGGTCTGAAGAACTGCGGTAGCAATACCCATCACAAGTGTATTACCAAACCAGATGGGGAATTCAGTCTCGGTAAAAAGTTTTACAAAGTTGCCAAAGCCGAATTCCTTCGGGAAGAGATAAGGCTCTCTCCAGGTGCTTTCCATTCGGAAGGACTCCATAACAATACCGAAGTAAGGGAATATCCAAACGAAAGCGATAATAACAAGACCTATGTAAATAAAGGTGTTAGAAAGAATTCTGCTGGCTTTTGCACCAAGGCCGGACTTTTTGATTGTGTTTTTATTATTATTCTTTGCCATAGTCCTGCTTGCTTTTGCTCCAAGGCCGGACTTTTTGATAGTATTTTTATTATTCTTTGCCATTATCCAAAGTCCTCCTCATTCTTAGTAGACGGAATTACGTTATAAACAATAAGCGAAAGCACAGCAACAACCAGGAATATCATAATACCGATCGCAGATGCGAGGTAGTACTTCTGGTCGGAAGAACCTGCAGTAAGCTTGAAGAGCCAGGTAATAAGCAGGTCGGTGTATCCGGGAGCAATTACACCGGGTGTGCTAAGCGACGGGTTGGTGGGACCACCGTTGGAAAGAAGGAATATAACGTTAAAGTTATTCAGGTTACCAACAAAGCTGGTAAGAAGGTAGGGACCTGTTACGAAGAGCATGTAAGGCAGAGTGATCTTGGTGAACTGCTGGAAGCCGCTCGCACCGTCGATCTTAGCCGACTCGTAAAGGTCGGCGGGGATATTCATAAGAATACCGGTCGCCATAAGCATTACGTAAGGAATACCTATCCAGATGTTGATAACGATAATAAGCACCTTCGCTATAATGGGAGAATCCCAGAGCGAGGGATAGAAGTTGCTTGAGAGATACTCCTGAATGAAGGGTATCTTGCTGGCGAGCTGACCGATCATACCCTGTGCACTGAAGAGCTTAGAAACGTACATAAGCGAAACGAACTGAGGAATCGCGATGGTCATAACCAGAATAGTACGCCAGACTTTCTTGAACTTGATGCCCTTCTTGTTGATCATCATAGCAACAGCCATACCAAGGAAGTAGTTGGAGAAGGTAGCAAATACTGCCCAGATAAGTGTCCAGACAAGAACCTCACCGAAGGCAACGCCTATGCCGCTCTTACCGAAGTCGAGAAGCTCTGCAAGGTTCTTAAAGCCTACCCACTGGAAGAGCTTGTTAGTACCGCTGTATTCCCAGTCATAGTTGGTAAAGGCGATAATGATCATGTAGATGGTGGGAAGAACGGTAAAGAGAAGAATACCGAGAAGAGAGGGGGTAAGAAGAGTCTTATGGAACTGGTCGTCAAGGAGCGACTTAAGGTCGTCCTTACCGCTCTTGATCTTCTTGCCGCTGGCGGTGATATCCATACAGATACGGCACTGCTTAACCTGCATTCTCCATGTATAAATAAAGGCTATAATGAAGATAACTGCAAGGAGTGCATTGAAAAGTACTCTGGTGGAGTCCTCACCGGGAATGGTGATCGGTACGTCTAAATCATAGTCATAACCGGGCTGCTGAGGAACGTCACCTACGCTGTTGCCAAGGTCAAACCAGTTAACGCTCTTGAGCCAATTAAATCCGCTCTGGGTACGGTAATCGGGCACGAACTCACCCTTTATTATCGAACCGCTGGTAGGAATAGCGAACATATATATGAAGAATACTACCTCAAAGATAAAGAAGAGTATTCCTCGGCCGATCTGACCGTAAAAAATGTTACCAAAGCCGAAGATAACGAAGGAAAGCTTTACAGCCCAGTTACCCTTGACAAAGGTCATAATAATATCAACAAAGCCATCTTTAATGGCGATGCCAGCATTCTTTATAAGATTCCAGAGAGAAACGAAAAGCCCAACGAACCAACCGGGTATCGAGCAGAAGAATTCTCCCGCATTATAAAGAAACTGACGAAACTTATTCAGTTTTAAATATTCTAAAGTAGTTAATTTCTTCATAATTTAAAATATAAACCGAGTTTATATAACTCCTTTTTGTTATAAAAGGCATTGTTAGTCGATACACAAGACAACTGTCGTCCTTGTATGTCGGCTAACAATGCCTTTTTTGCCTAAGTGGGTGAGCCCGAAAGCTCACCCACGCAAGCATTAGCTATTTAGTTTATGTTAAATAAACAATTACTGAGCGATAAGCTCGAGAGTAGCGGAGGTATCGCTGAGGATAGTAAGACGAACCTTGTACTTACCGTCAGCCTCAACAACGTAGTTAGCACCGTCGATCTTGCCGTCAGCACCGAAGTTAACGGACCAAGAAGCACCCTGACGGCACTTGAACTCGTTACCTGCAACAAGGTCAAGAACATCAGACTCGTAAACATTGTCGGAAACCTTGGTCATAGCGAAGTCGGTATCCCAGTCGGTGCCGCAAATCTTACCGATTACGGACCAAGCATTAAGCTCCTCGTCAGACATCTGGAAGAGAGCCTTGATGGAACCTTCATAAGTATCAAGAGCGAGCTGGAGACCTTCGTCATCAACTGCAAGTCTGGACTCTGCACCAAGAACCTTTGCGATATCCCACCAAGAACCGTGGATGTTGCCCTGAGGAGTAGCATACTGGTTCTGAAGAGCAAGAGCTGCAAGAGAAGCGTTAGCCTTTACGTCAGCGTTGTTCTGAGCCTCAAGGTTAGAGGGACCCCACTGGAACTCGTTGTATCTCTCAAGCTGGCACTCGCTACCGGTGAGGTACTGAGCAAGCTTGGAAAGGAAAGCAGCCTTAGCAGCGTCAGCCTGGGGCTTAACACCCATGAGCTTGTTACCGGAGAAGGAAGCAAGGTGATAGGACTCACCGTCAACAGTGAAGGAAGGAAGATCGGTAACGCCGAAGTTCTCGCCGAAGTACTCAACAGCAGTGTTAGCGTTCCAGATACCGGTAACGATCATACCAGCATCGGTGAAGTCACTGGAGGTATTTACGTAGTTCTCGGACTTGGTAACGATCTGCATGCCCTTCATAGCTGCAATACCCTTAGGAGAGTTGTAATCGTCATCAACGGAGGTGAACTTACCCTCTTCGTTCATGGTCCAGGAGGAGTGACAACCGGTAGCCATGAAGAAGGAAGCGGTGTACCAAGCGTTCTCAAGCTCGAAGCAAACCTTCTTGCCAGCCTTCTCGCAATCAGCAACGATAGTTGCAAGATCATCGGGATTGGAGATAACGCTGGTATCATAGTACATATAGTAACCATTGTCGCTGGTGAGGGGGTACGCGTAAAGAGTACCTGCTACGGATGCAGCGGAAATGGAGATGGAGTCGTTAGCTGCCTTAAGGTTAGCTGTTGCCTGCTGGCCGGGAGCTGCAAGAGCGTTAGCCTGAACAAGACGAGCGAGCTGGTCCTGTGCGAAACAGAAGATGTCGGGAGCGGTTGCTACGTCAGTAAGTACCTGAGATGCAGCATCTGCCTCGGAAACACCGGAAACCTCGAAGGTATAGTTCTTATACTCGGGGTTAGCTTCTACAAATCTAGCGATCTGAGCCTCAGCGAGCTCTACAGAGCCAGGAACCTCGGAAACCCAAACCTTAATAACTTCTTTTTTGCCTTCGCCATCGTTGTTGTCGCCGTTATCGCCATTGTCGCCAAAAAGACCACAGGAAGCGAAGCAAGAAACGGTCATCACTACTACGAGGAGAAGTGCAAAGATCTTACTCATTTTCATAAGAGTAAATCCTCCTTAAAATAATAATAATTTTTTACGCATCTTTGCGCATAGATGATTATAACATCTTTAGTCATTTTTGTCAACAAGCATTATGTCAAATAAATCAAAATCGGCATATTGCACAAATCACCCTGACATTTTTTTATCAAAATGCCAAGGTGATTTTTCGTTCCTATTAGTTATAGTTTAAACTCATCAAAGGCAGGATTCTTCTGTCCCACATAATTGAAAAGACACTGATTGGCCCATTCGTTAGATGTGGATTTTCCCTCCTCGTGAATGTATGCCTGACCTGCCTCGCTTGCCCAGCAGATGCCATCGCCGGGAAGCCAGAGTGGCTCCCAATAGAACACTCCGCCTATGCCGTTCTTACGGGCAAGCACAAGGAAATCCTTGATATACTCTGCCTGTCCCGCGGGAGTAAGAGGATATCTGTCGGTAACGCCGGGGACTACCGCCCTCTCGGCATCAATAACCAGCCTTCTCTCCTCGCCGTGAAGCGTATATCCCTTATCGGTGAAGCCGTAGCCAAGCTCAACGACCATAATCTCCTTGCCAAAATGCTTGCAGGCATTAAGGTTCTCCATAAGCTGACTTGGAGTACCGTGCCAATAAGGATAATAGGACGCACCTATTACGTCGTATTCAACGCCATGAGAATTCATCTCATTATAGAATTCCTGATACACCGCCTTATCGTTGCTACGCTCAAGATGAAGAATGATTCTCGCCTCGGGAGTAACCTCGCGACAAGCTCGGCAGCCCGCCTTGATAAGTCGGCAAAAATTATCGTAATTACCACGCTTGCCGTCTATTTCAAGCTTGCCAACCGGCCAGAGAATACCGTTAGTGATCTCGTTACCCACCTGGATAAGCGTGGGAGCAACGCCCTCTCTGACTGCGATCTCAAGGCAGGATCTGGTAAAGGCATAAACAGCCTCCTCCATCTCGTCAATACCATAATCTGCCCACGCCTTAGGGATCATCTGCTTGCCGGGATCGGCCCAGAAATCACTGTAATGAAGGTCCATAAGCAGCTTATAGCCCTTTTCCTTAGCAAGTCTGCCAAGCTTTACGTAGGTATCGATATCACAGCTTCCCGCAAGATAGGGAATGCCATCGGGACTTTTCGGGTCGTTCCATATACGGATACGCATATAGTCAACGCCATTGTCGATAAAGGCGTCGAGCGGATCTATCTCACGGCTGCCGTCGTAATACTTAGCACCGTGCTCAAGCTCCTCAAGATAGGTAGAAACGTCAATACCTAATATCATTGCTCGCCGCTCCTGTGATCCTGGAATTTCGGTGGCTCGTTGTCCTCACCGAAGTCAACTACACGCTTTTTCATGGCACGGTAACGGTACCTTGCCATCTCGTTAAGGCGGAGAACGTCCTCCTCCTTACCGGTGAAGCCACAGCGAAGGCAGTAGTACTCCTTTGCCTCGCCGTCGAAGAACATATCAATGTCTATATCCCTCATAAAGCAGGAGGGACAACGGAAATTCAGTTTGCCTTTCGTAGACTGAGCCATGTTTTCACTCCTCCTTCGGAAATAGTTTTGCTTACCTCAAGATGATATACGGGCGAGAAGGCAATTCCCTCCTCTACCGTTGCACACACGCCGTCACCGCCCATAGAAACGGTGGTCATTACGTCGGGAATGGTAACGTATGCCTCGGATGCGTTTTCCTTGGTGATTTTTCTTCCGTGATAGGAGAACTGCATATCCTCACCGTCAACGCCAAGGGTGATACGGGTCATATCAGCCTGATACTCGGTGGTACCAAAGCCGCCGGTAAAGTACTCGGTCAGCTTAACCTGCTCGCCGCCCAGATCGTTAAGGATATTACGCTCGGTGATTACCCTTCCCTCGCCCTCAAGCAGGGTGAATACCGACTGGATCACCACGTCAAGACCGCCAAGGGTAAGAGTCACGGGATCGGTGGTAAGCTTAACACCGCCGTCAATACGCTCCCATTTTGCCATAGTTCTGGTAAGGCAAAGGTCTGCACTCTGTCCTCTGGCAGTAACCTTACAGGACTTTACAGTACCCGCACCTGCATAATGAGTGAAGAAGCCGGCACGGTAATTTATCTGAATAAGATAGGGGTAGGATGCATCGTAAACGTTATCGGTTCCGATACCCGTTTGTTGCGGAATTCGTGCTACGTATGGGCGTAAATCGATCATAGCACCGCCCTGATTGAAGTCAAAGCAGGTTCTCATAGAGGGGTCTGCGTACCAGAAATATTCCTTGCGACTGCCGTAAAGAATATCCTTCCAGAGTGCACATTCGCCTCTCTTATAGTCCTTATGGCAGGAGCGGTAGTAATCGGCAAACTCGCTCATGGTCATATCGATAAGCTTGCCCTCGCTCTTAAGCTTGCCATAGTATTTCATACCGTCGTCATAGGACTTTGCCAGCAGCTCGTATGGAGCCTCCCAGCGACCCATTTTGTTAAGCCAACCGGGACCTACGAACATCATATTATAGCTGTAGCCGTCATTGTATTTTGCAAGATGACGGTACTGGTCGATAAGATTATAAAGGTAGGGATACTCGTACTCGCCGTTCTCGTTGTAATAGATCATACCTCGAAGCACGTTCTGAGGATGAGTGCCGAAATTCGAGCCGTTACCGTCAAAGCATGCCATAAGGTCACGGGAGAGGTGAGGAATGGCAACAATGCCGGAATCGTCGCTTTCATCCGATGCGGGACAGTGGGAATTTACCTTGGAGGGAATCCAAGGATTCCAGGGGCCGCCGTCCATAAAGGTGTACCAGGAGTTGTTGCAGGTGTGATAGGCCTTGGGACCCTCCTCCCAGCAGGTTGCAACCGCACACTTTACCGAAGGATATTTTTCCTTTATATAATTGATGGTATAGGCGTCGAGGAAATAGCTGCTGGTCGACTCGGGATAGAAGCCGAATTTATCATAGAATTTGCCGAAAACGTCGTCGATAATTTCTCTCTTAGTCGCCTCGTCAAACATCCATATACAGAAATCCTCGGTCTTATATTTAGCCTTGAATTCGGGACAGGGGAGGCCGAGAAGAGAAAGGCCGATCTCGTCGCCGAACTTTTCATGCTCCTCCTTCGCAAGATCGATGATCACGTCGGAGAAAAGCGATGCGTAGGTTATCTGAATCGTGGTTTTTAAGCCGTATTTGTGAGCACAATCCTGCTGAAATCTGAAGATATCAAGCGACTCGTCACGCACGCCCTTGGCACCCCCGAGTGCCTTTTCAGCATACTCGGGAGATAGCTCGGGACGATGGATAATATTAACTACAAATTTGTTTTCCATCTGTTTTTTACCCAAAAATGTCAAGTTTAGTTTGCTTTTATTTGATAATTACGCTGGTTTGACCGCCAATGGTGAGAATGCTGCCCTCAAGAGTTGCGTCACCAACGCCAACGAAATCGCACACCGAAAGTCCCTCTGGCCAGCCCTCGATACCCTTACATTCGTTAAGGTCGATGGACATAGGCTCGATGGCGGTGTTATGGAAGATATAGAGGCTTTCGCCCTGATAATCAACCTTAAAACCACCAAAGGTCTTAATGGAGCTGGTAAGTGCGGAATAATCTCCGCGTGCAATAGCGGGATATCTGTTACGAACGGCAATCAGCGTCTGATAATGCTTCAGTATGCTGCCGTCCTCCTCCTGCTGAATCTGTACGTTGGATTTGATCTGATGATTAGAGGAATAGGTTGTTCCCTCGGGATCCTCGATTGTATCACCGTCACCCCAAAGCATAGCAAGTCGACGGTTGGCATCGGTGTTTGCACCGCCTCTGGAACCGCGAATACCGATCTCCTCACCGTAATAGATGAAGTGAGAGCCGGGAGAGAGAAGATAAAGGTTAGCAAGCATCTTCATCTGCTCGGGATAAACGAACGCACCTGCAATTCTGTCCTGGTCGTGGTTGGAAAGGAACTGTATGGGCATACCGTTAGGATTCTTTTCCTGCACCTTATCCTGATATCTTACGATATAGTTAAGGAATGAGCCTACGTTACCGCCCTTAGCAGCCGACGCTGCCGAGCTTTCAGGGCCGGACATAGCAAAGTTAAAGCAGTTCAGCGAGCCGTAATACTGCATAATAATGCTCTCGGCATCCCAGCACTCGCCAACGCAATAGATCTCGGGAGCATAGGCGATAAGCTCGCCCATATACCAATCCCAGAAATCTGCGGACGCCTTGTTGTCACCGAAGTATATGTACTTAACAGCGTCGAAGCGGAAGCCGTCAACGCCAAGATCAAGATAATACTTTGCGACGTCGAGCATTTCCTTCTTAACCTCGGGGTTGTCGTAGTTAAGCTCGGGCATATCACCGGTGAAGTTGCACTCGTAGTAGTAATCTACACCAACGATCTTCTGATAGGTTCTGCCGCCCTCTCTCTCTGCACCTGTAACGCAGGAGTAGTAATAGTAATACTTATTTGAGGTGTCGCCATTCTGTCTTGCCTTCTTGAACTCCTTAAACCAGGGATGCTGGCTGGAGGTGTGATTGAGAACCAGGTCGAGAATAACCTTTACGTTACGGTCGTGGCAAAGACCGATAAGCTCCTTAAGATCCTCCTCGGTTCCGAACTCCTCGTCTATTTTATAGTAATCCTTAGCGTCATACTTATGATAGGTGGGTGAATCGAAGATAGGAGAGAGCCAGATGCCCTGAATACCAAGGTCGTTGCCCTTGCTGATATCACCGTCATTAAGGTAATCTATACGGTTGATGATACCTCTGAGATCTCCGATACCGTCGCCGTTGCTATCCGAGAAGGAACCGACGAATATCTGATAAAAGGTTCTGAAATTATCGTCCACCGGATCCACCACCTTAGATGACAAATTTATAATTCCTAGGCCCGCCAGAAGTCCGAACAGAATCGCCACTATCAGCACCGCGGATACAGAGGAAATAAGGGTAATTTTGCCCTTTTTCGTAAGGCCCTTTTTAGAGTCTGCCTTGGCTTCCTCCTGTTTACTTTCAATTATTTCCTCGGCTTCAGCCGAGATCTGCTTTTCCTGATCCATAATTACTCCTTAAAAGAATTGAGCATCGCGTCGTCGATGCTTCCCCAAGCACCTGCCGCAGCCTTTACATAAATACCAACGACGATGGTATCGCCCTCGGTGTAATCAATTTCAATAAACTCGGTGGTGTGCCATTCGCTCCACGCAGTAAAGGTAGCGTCTGCGGTTGCAACGATCTCACCGTTGATCTTAACGTATGCGTAAGCGGTGTATTCACCCATATCTCCGCCCATGGTGGAGAGAGCAAACTTATACTTACCGCTGCCAAGATCCTTGATCTCCTGCTCAAGATTGAATTCAACCGCCTCGCTGCTCCAGAAGTGGAAATGTCTGTTTCCTGTCTGAGAGTCGTCGGGCTTATCCATAACCTTAAGCTCGCTTAGCTTCTTGGGGAAGCTGGTAGTCCAGCCGGTACCGTTAAGATCGTCCTCGAAGGACCAGTTCTGAATGTAGTTATATTCAACCATGGAAACGTTGCAGATAGCCTCCATGCCACCCGCAGTACCCTTGATGGTGTACTTGGCAGGGCCGTTGGACTTCATTCCGTCATAGTCAACGTTATGCCATTCAACGTCGATCTCCACTCTGGAGTTATCGTTCATAATAGCGTTAACCTTTTCGGGAAGCTTGATCTCGCCGTTAAGGTCGAGAATAAGGGTGGTTTCCTCAATAGCCTCCGCCTTGATCTCGATCTCATTACCCGTTCTTACGAGAGCGAATACCTTCAGGGATTCACGAACCTTACCGGTAGAGTCGAAGAATGCCTGGTTATCAACCGAGCAGCCGCCGTACCACTGGCCTGCGTCGTCGGGATCGTACTCACCTGCGTAGGAGCTTGCCCAGCCGGAGCCGTACTTTTCCCATATTGCAGAGTTCTCCTCCCAGGTCTCGCCGCCAACGGAGATCCAGGTGCCCTCCCAATAGCAAACGCCGATACAGTCGGTCATCTTATTGACAGCGGTATCAACCAGCTCTCTGATATGGTTTGCCTGTCCCTGCTCGGAGAAGGGATAAAGCTTTACGCCGTCGGTGCCGCCGTTGCCGAAGAAGTCGGTGTCCTCGGTGGTGTTGGCATAGGCGGTCTCAACGACCATAGTCTTTTTGCCATAGTTCTCGGAAACCTTATTAAGAACGGTTGCAAGATTTTCAAGAGTGCCGTGCCATGCAGGATAATAGGAGGATGCAAATACGTCGTAATCTACGCCGTAGTAATCAAGGTTTGCACTGTAGCTCTCGTAGTTAGTGATCTTCTCAGGGTTGGTGAAATGGATTGCGATAAGAGCGTCGGGACACACCTCGCGAACAGCCGTACAGCCAGACTGCATAAGCTTGGCAATATTCTTCCACTGAGTTTCGCCACACATCTTACCCGTGGTTTCGTTACCAACCTGAACCATACCGATATCAACGCCCTCGTCCACAAGCTTCTGAAGGCATTCCTTGGTAAATTCATATATTGCGTTGCTCTTGTTATCAACGCTCATGCTCTTCCATGCCTTGGGAGCATCCTGCTTTGCAGGGTCAGCCCAGAAGTCGGAGTAGTGGAAGTTAACAAGCAGCTTCATACCGTACTTGGTAGCACGCTTACCGATCTCGATAGCGTTGTTGATGTCACAGTTACCGCCGCCGTAGCCGTTGCCATCCTTGTCAAAGGGATCGTTCCAGATACGTACTCTTATGTAATTGATACCGTTTTCGCTGAGGATCTCATAAACGTCCTTCTCTGTGCCGTCGTAATCATAATATTTAACGCCGCTGGCCTCAAGGGAAGGAACAGCAGAGGCGTCCATGCCCATAATAAAGTCCTTGGGCATATTCTCAACCTTCTTAACGTAGAGGGTATCCGACTTGATCGTGCCGCCGCAGCTGACCAGAATAATGGTGGTCGCAATCACGGCTACAAGCAGAAGTGCCGCCAGTGAAATAAGGCTGATTTTTGCTTTTTTAGTAAGCTTTCTTTCTCTTTTCACCTCGGGAGATGCTCCTTCGGGAACGGAATTTTCAATAGAATCATTTTCTACCGAGAGCTTATTTTCTTCGTTATTCATTGTATTCTCCTGTCATTTAAAAAAATTTTGTATAACCCAATATATGATAACATATAGAGTAAGCGAAATCAATTGACAAAAGTTATAAAATTTTTTGTGCAAAAAGCAAATATTAAATATTAAAGAAGCTTCTTTCCGTCGGAAAAGGCCTTGCCAACGGGATCGCCAAGTGAGAGATAATCGTGATTTACACTGTCATAGCAGATGGGCTTAAGCTTACTTACCGATACCCGTCCGTTATCACTGAGAATGCTCTCGTCAGCCGATACGTTAACGATCTCACCGATGCAGATCTCGTCCTCGTTAAACTTAAGAAGGCGGCACTCAACTGCCATAGGAAGCTCCTCAAAGAGAGGTGCGTTGACGAACTCACTCTTGAAGTCGTGAAGTCCTGCGATCTTCATCTTGTCGGGGTTATCGTTACCCGAAACTATACCAACGTAGTCGGCGGAAGCGACGGTGCTCTCGGTAGCAAAGCTGACGGTAAAGGCACCGGTTTTCTTGATATTCGCGGTGGTTTTGTGATCGTGAGCTAAGCAGACCATGATCTGATTCGTGTCGTAAATACCTCCCCACGCAGCGTTCATTGCATTGGCACGTCCCTCCTCGTCATAGGCTCCGACAATGAATACGGGCATAGGATAAGCCCAGGTTTTTGCTCCGAAATTTTTTCTCATAACAAATCTCCTTTTGTTGATATCAACCAGAGTATATCATATTTATCATTCAATTGCAATAGGAGTTTTTTGATTTTTTGTTATGATTTCGAAAATGTTTTTCATTTAAATTATCTCGTTTTTTGGTTCAAATTGTGCATTTTTGACAACTATAATTGTCATTTTTGCGGTTTTTTCGTTTTTTTATCGCCGCATTACGAACAAGAGGGTTTTTAAAAATGTGTTAAAAAATCCACGCTTAAGTTTTTTGATAAGGTGATGCCGTGTTGTTCGTGACTTATTTTCCTTTTCTTCGACCTTCTTCGTTTTTTTATAACTTGGTTTTACAATTTTGTGCATTTTATCCAAAAGTACTACATATTTTTATTTATTTTTTTTCGTAGCACGCAGTTGATTTATTTTTTTGGATATGCTAAAATATACTTGCACGAATATGTACTCTTAACGCGTACGCATGTGCGTACATGCTTTTTAATGTTGTATCACTGAGTTTAACGTGACTATTTTACATAAGAGGCTAGAATAAAATGATTTATGATCTACAAAAAGGCGACCTGTGGAAAAGAATATCTGCCGGTCTCTTTGATTTTATTCTCCTTGGCATTCTCGTAGTAGCATTTGCATTCGGTGTTTCCTGGATAACCGGATATGACAATTACGTTGACGGTCTTAACGAATGCTATGAGAGATATGAAAAGGAATACGGCATTGATCTTGAGATCATAGGAACCGAGAAATATGAAAAGCTCTCCGACGAGGAGAAGGCAAAATATGAGGAGGCCGATAAGGTCTTCCAGCAGGACGAGGACGCTATTTACTATCACAACATGATCCTCAACCTCACACTCGTTATTATCGTTATCAGCGTTTTACTCGGACATATTGCCACCGAGTTCGTAGTACCGCTGTTATTCAAGAACGGACAAACCCTGGGCAAAAAGAACTTTGGCCTTGCGGTTATGAGATACGACGGAGTCAGAGTCACT
>JAZSEC010000074.1:0-24544 GCA_045531485.1 Eubacteriales bacterium
GCCTTCTTGTTTCTCGTCTTGTATCCGAGAGCGGGCTTGCCCCAAGGAGTAACAGGACCGGGACGGCCTACGGGAGACTTACCTTCACCACCACCGTGAGGGTGATCACAGGGGTTCATGACGGAGCCGCGAACGGTAGGACGAATGCCGAGGTGGCGGGTCTTACCTGCCTTACCGAGCTTAATGGTCTCGTGCTCGAGGTTACCAACCTGACCGATAGTAGCCTTGCAGTCAAGGCGAACGATACGAACTTCACCGGAGGGAAGTCTTACCTGAGCGGTGCCGTTCTCCTTAGCCATAAGCTGTGCAAATGCGCCTGCGGAACGAACGAGCTGCGCGCCCTTACCGGGATAAAGCTCGATGTTGTGGATGATAGTACCCACGGGAATTGCGGAAATGGGAAGAACGTTACCGGGCTTGATATCAGCATCAGCACCGGATGCTACTACGTCACCGTCGGTAAGACCAACGGGAGCGATGATGTAGCTCTTCTTACCCTCGTCGTTCTCAAGGAGAGCGATGTAAGAGGTTCTGTTGGGGTCGTACTCAATACCGATAACCTTTGCGTTACCATCGGTATTTCTCTTGAAGTCAACAAGTCTGTACTTCTGCTTGTTGCCGCCGCCGTGATGACGAACGGTGATCTTGCCGTAGCTGTTACGGCCGGCATGCTTCTTCTTCTTTACGATGAGGCTCTTCTCGGGAGAGAACTTGGTAACTTCATCGAAGGAAGGGCTTGTCATATTTCTGCGCGACGGAGTTGTCGGCTTATACTGCTTTACTGCCATTTCTTTCTACCTCCTTACCTTAGTTCATGCTCTCGAAGAATGCGATAGGAGCGGAGTCCTCGGAAAGAGTTACGATAGCCTTCTTCCACTCGCTGGTGTAGCCGAAGTGAACGCCGTATCTCTTGGGCTTCTTCTTCATGTTAATGGTGTTGACCTTTACAACCTTGGTCTTCTTGAACATAGCCTCAACTGCGTGTGCAATCTCAGCCTTGGTAGCGTCCTTAGCAACCTCGAAGCTGTAACGCTTCTCGCCAACGCTGTCCATGCTCTTTTCGGTGATAAGAGGTCTTACAATGATATCTGCATAGGATTTCATCTTGCATATACCTCCTCGATCTTTGCTACTGCACCCTGTGCTACGATGAGAGTATCGCAGTTAAGGATGTCATATACGTTGATGGTGTTCCACTGAGTGGTCTTAACACCCTCGATGTTTGCACAGCTCTTGATAACGAATTCGTTAACCTCGGGAAGAACTACGAGAGTCTTCTTAGCTGCACCAACTGCAGCGAGCATACCAACCATGTTCTTGGTCTTGTACTCGGTTGCGGTAATGTTGTCAACAACGATCATCTCGCCGCCTGCAACCTTAGAGGAGAGTGCGGAGAAGAGAGCTGCTCTCTTGATACCCTTGTTGAGCTCGATGCGGTAGCTTCTGGGCTTAGGACCAAGTGCGATACCGCCGTGTGTCCACTGAGGAGAACGGGTGGAACCCTGTCTTGCATGACCGGTACCCTTCTGCTTCCAGGGCTTTCTACCACCGCCGGAAACTTCCGAACGGGTGAGAGTGGACTGGGTGCCCTGTCTCTGGTTCATAAGAAATGCTCTTACTGCGGTGTGGAGGACTGCTTCGTTTACTTTTCTGCCGAAGACCTTCTCGGAAAGTTCGATTGTACCAACTTCCTTACCCGCCATATTTACGACTTTCATATTAGGCATTGTGTGTTCCTCCTTCCGTTATGCTTTAACCGAATCACGAATGAATACGATGCCGCCCTTTGCACCGGGTACTGCACCCTTCACTGCGATAAGATTCTTTTCTGCGTCGATCTTAACCGCTTCGAGGTTAAGGATGGTAACCTGCTCGTTACCCCACTGACCGGCCATCTTCTTGTTCTTGAAGATTCTAGCAGGGTCGATAACACCCATGGAACCGGACTGACGATGTACAGGGCCTACGCCGTGTGTCATTCTAAGCTTCGCAAGGTTCCATCTCTTGATCGCACCGGTGTATCCGTGGCCCTTGGTAATACCTGTGATATCGACCTTCTCGCCTGCGGCGAAGGTATCGATGGATACTACGGAACCAACCTCAAGTGCGGAGCAATCATCAAGTCTGAACTCCTTGAGATGACGGTGAGGCTCAACGCCTGCCTTCTTAAAGTGACCAAGCTGTGCCTTATTCGCATTCTTCTTTACTACGTCGTATGCGAGCTGTACAGCATTGTAGCCGTCGTTCTCGACGGTCTTCTTCTGTGCTACCACGCAAGGACCTGCTTCAATCAGGGTTACGGGTATTACGTTGCCTTTGGCATCGAAGATCTGAGTCATGCCCAGCTTCTTGCCGATAATAGCCTTTTTCATTTTTCCTCCATAGTTATTGGTTGACGGTTTTGATTTTACCTCGCGGCATCCGCCAACGTGACTTTAAGGTGGAGCGTATGCTCCTCGGGATTTGAAGCTCCCGTTGTTTGCTTAGTTAATTAAGCCTTGATCTCGATCTCAACACCAGCAGGAAGCTCGATGCTCATAAGAGCCTCTACGGTCTTCTGGCCGGGTTCGATGATGTCGATCAGTCTCTTGTGAGTTCTCATTTCGAACTGCTCACGGCTGTCCTTGTACTTGTGAACCGCACGGAGAATAGTAACGATTTCTCTGTCGGTGGGAAGCGGAATAGGACCACTTACCTTGCTTCCATTTCTCTTAGCAACGTCAACTACCTTTGCTGCTGCGGCGTCAATGATAGTGGAATCATAGCTCTTGAGACGTACTCTGTTCTTGTTCTGTGCCATTTTGTTTTCCTCCTTTTACGTTTTGCTTTACACCGTTTTAAGAAGGCGATGAGTTTTACACTGCCTCGGGCGTATCAAAGACCCCCGATAAAATCGATTCGGCAGATCCCGCAGTAACTGACGAACCGAAAAAAGTGCACAGTGTGCCCTATAAGGCCAACACTCTAGCTTCGCCCGGTTAAAATATCGGACATACTCCACGGAAATTCCCTGCTTCTAAGAGCAGCCACCTCCCGCTTCAACGCATATCAAGCAGAGATATTATACTATAATATATTTTAAATTTCAAGTATTTTGGCAAAAAAAGTTGAAAAAAATTTCTTCAAATTTTCACGAAATTTATTTTTTATTTTTGTACAACTTGCACAAAAGTTATAAAATTCCTGATAACGCATCAAAATTCAGCACTCTGAGGGGCTTAATTTTTCACTTTTTTCGCTTTTGTTTACAATTTGTTAATATTTTTGATGTAAAATAAGTAAATAGAACATATATTTTACGTGCGTCACGTGCGATTATTATTAAATGAAGGGAACCGATTTATGAAAAAGCTCAGGAAAATCGACCTATATATCATACCGCTATTCTTCGTTTGCATAGCTGCCGTAGTGCTTCGAAGCGTTGCTCTGTTAACCTCCTTCGACACGGTTATTATGCATTATACCGATAAGGTAGCCATCACCATCGCCAACGTTCTTACAGCAATTTCGGCACTCGGTTTTGGATCTTATATCTTCCTCGGCGAAAAGGAGAAGGAGCTTATTGCAAGAAGCGATAATGCCCGATCTTATATTCCTGCGGGACTGGTAAGCATTGCATTACTCTTTATGGGTGCCTCCCTGCTTGGCTCTCTTTCCGAGCATCAGGCGGGCGTTGTCAGTGCACTTTCTGTCGTATGTGCAATTCTTGCTTTCCTGTCGGCAGGCTCCTTCCTGATTACCGTACTTATCGAGCGTGGCGAAAATTTCTACAAGGCGGCCTTCAGCCTTTCCATTGTATTTTTCCTTGCTCTTTACGCAATGATGCTCTTCTTTAACAGAGAGATCCATCCAACCAATTCACCCAATAAAACTCTCGACCAGCTTGCATATCTGTCGGCAGCGATCTTCTTCCTCTTCGAATCGAGAATATGCCTCGGACGTGCAAAATGGAGAGGCTACGTTGCCTTCGGTCTGATCGCATCCCTGCTCTGCTGCTATTCCGCACTGCCCTCGTTGATTGTTTACGCGGTAAACGGCTATACCGTATCCGACAGTCTGGCAGAGAGCATGCTTACGCTGACAGTTTTCATCCTTGTCACCTCAAAGGTGATACAGAGCCGCAATCTTACCCCTGCAGAGGAATGCCCTACCGCGAGAAGCATAACCGCCCTGGCAGAAAGGCGTGAGGATGAGATCAAGGAGCAGCATTCTCTCACGCGTACGCACGCATCTAATAATATGGTAGAAAACGATACCGAGGACGCCTCCAACTATACCTTCGACATCCCCGAGGCAGAGCCTATCACCGATTTTTCTCCCGATGGAGCAATTTCCGAGCAGGAGGAGAAGGACTGATAGATCCTAATAACCAATCGAGAGAACGGAGATCAAAATGAAGAAAATACTCGTCATAGACGGAAACAGTATAATCAACCGTGCATATTACGGTATGCGTCCGCTGACCACGAAAAGTGGAAAGACGACCCACGCCGTATACGGATTGATAAACATTATATCACGTCAGCTATCGGCTGTCAATCCCGACTACGCGGCGGTGGCATTCGACCTTAAGGCACCCACCTTCCGCCATCAGATGTACGACGGCTATAAGGCGGGCAGGCACGCAACCCCGGAGGATCTCATTTCCCAGTTCCCCGACGCAAAGGAATGCCTGTCGCTTATGGGTCTGCACATCTTGGAGCTGCCGGGCTATGAGGCAGACGATATTCAGGGCACAGTTGCCAAGATGGCACACACAGAGCCTGACACCGAGGCATATATCCTCTCCGGTGACAGAGATCTGCTTCAGCTTATTGATGACAAGGTACACGTGCTTTTAGCCACCAACAGTGAAACAAAATACATGGACGAGGATGCCTTCCGCCAGGAGTACGGAATCGACTCGTCGACCTTTGTAGATATGAAGGCACTGATGGGTGATTCATCCGATAATATTCCCGGTGTCGCAGGTGTTGGTAAGATAACCGCACAAACGCTTATCGAAAATTTCAACACACTTGAAGGAATTTACGAAAATATTGAGGACAAGCGTATCTCGAAGGGAGTGCGTGAGAAGCTGCTTCGCGATAAGGATAACGCGTATCTCTCAAGATCGCTGGCGAGAATATGTACCGACGCTCCGCTAGGCAGGACACTCTCCGAGCTTAAAAGAAAACCTATTGATGCGGCAGGCCTTTACAAAAAGTTCACCGAGCTTGAGCTTAATTCTCTTATCGTAAAGTTCGGTCTTAGCGAATCATCGACCAACGCTAGCGAAAGCGTCCTTGAAAAGCCCCTGCTTAATACCAAGGAGCTGTACACAAAATCCGATGCCGAAAAAATCATTAAAAACGTTAAAAAAACCTTTTCTTTTGAAATTTTGAACGGTATAGTTTACATTTCTTGTGAAAATAAGCATTTTTATTACGATGGAGGGCTTTCTGATATTGGTGAGATTTTTGCAGATGCAGAGGTAATCTGTTATGATGGAAAGACTCTGTATCATACCCTTAGAGCTGTCGGAATCGATCCTAGCAATGTAAAATTTATAGACCTGCTTCTTTATTCCTACGTGCTTAATCCCGGTGGTGGAAGCCCCACAGCAAACACCCTTGTAACCGAGTTTGTCGGTAAGACTCCCGAGGCGGGCTCTCCCTGCGAATCACTGTTTTGCACCGTGGAAGAGGAAATGTCTAAAAAAATCCGTGAAATAGGTGCCGAGGGTATACTTTTCAACATCGAAATTCCGCTTATAAATCTTCTATCACGCATAGAAGAGGACGGCTTTAAGATCGACTGTTCCGGTATGCTTGAATATGCCGAGGCTCTTGATGAGCTGGCAAACGAGCTTACCGGCAGAATCTACATGCTTGCAGGACGGGAATTTAACCTTAATTCTCCAAAGCAGCTCGGCGAGGTTCTCTTTGAGGATCTGGGCCTTCCCCACAAGAAAAAGACAAAGAGCGGCTATTCCACCGATCATCAGACCCTTGAGGATCTGAGGGTATATTCGCCTATAATTGACGATATTTTGGAATACCGTCAGGTCACAAAGCTGAGAAACACCTATGCCGCAGTTCTTCCTACCCTCGCTGATACTGATAGCAGAATCCACACCGATTTCAAGCAGGCACTTACCGCTACCGGACGACTTTCCAGTGCCGAGCCTAATCTTCAGAACATTCCCATCCGCACCAAGATGGGCAGACAGATGCGTAAGTACTTTATCGCAAGGGACGGTTATTCTCTCGTTGATGCCGACTATTCTCAGATAGAGCTGCGTCTTCTGGCACATATTTCAGGCGATTATACCATGCGTGAGTCATTTATCTCGGGCGAGGATATTCACACCAAGACCGCGGCGGCGGTATTCGGAATGCCGGAGGATCAGGTGACCGACGAGATGCGTAAGCGTGCTAAGGCGGTAAACTTCGGCATTGTTTACGGAATTGGCGGCTTCTCTTTAGCGAAGGACATTGGAACCAGCGTTGCTGAGGCTACGCAGTACATCAAAAACTATAAGATGAACTACCCCGATATCGACAGATATCTTGATGAGGTAGTAAAGGATGCCGAACGTGACGGATATACCACCACCGCCTTTGGCAGAAGAAGATATATTCCCGAAATCACAGCACAGAACGGAAATCTCCGTGCATTCGGCAGACGTGTGGCGATGAACGCACCTATTCAGGGCACAGCGGCTGATATTATGAAGCTGGCGATGCTTCGCGTTGACGAGGCTATGAGGCGTGAGGGTCTGGATGCAAGAATCGTTATGCAGGTTCACGACGAGCTTGTTATCGAGGTAAACGACAGCCAGATAGAGCTTTGCCGACAGGTAGTCAAGCGTGAGATGGAGGGTGCCGCCCAGCTATCCGTTCCTCTGACGGTTGACGTGACGGTAGGCAAAAACTGGCTGGAGCAGGAATGACCTTTTTCATCGACATTTTTAATAAAACAAAAAGAGCCTTGGCTTCAAGGCTCTTTTTTATTTAGCTTTTTAATAAACGATCAGCTTTTTGACTCCTGCGAGGCTACCCGACGGATTATCTGCGGCAAAGACGCTCTCGGAGATATCGTTATCTCTGGCAACCTTAAGGCCCGAGGTATGAAATTTCTTCGCCACCGAGAAGAGTGTATCATCAGCAGTAGGATAATACACGGTTATGGTTGCGGACTTTGATTCATATTCCTCGCCTTCTTTGCGGGACATTACAGACAATACTCTGCAATCCGAATCCTCCAAAGCCACAGCGTAGCTCTCAAGGGTGCAGGTAGCGTACAGCTTATCTGCATCAAGAGTGGCAGAGGCGTTGTATGCTCTCACGTCCGCCTCGACACGTACAGCATCAGAGGTAGAGCAGTTTATATCCACATTTGTAGCAAACGGTGACGAAAAACGCACACCCGTATAGGAGATTTTCTCACCAACCATCTCAGATGCCACTCCGCTGAAGCGAATTTCACCAAGGAGAGTTACCCTGCCCTCCTCCTGTTCTACACGTTCTATCTTTGGTGTGGCAGTAAGGAAAACGATTTCTCTGAGCCCCTCGGATTCAATATCAGCACGGTCAATCTCAGCGGTGTGAGTTCCCTTAACCGACCTTGAATCAAGAAGAGTCGTGTACTGAAGAGTTTCATAGGAATTATCGGTTGGACACTCCTTAAGATAGCCGTCAAGAACTACGTCAACCTGCTGGTTTTCCTCTCCTATAAGGCACATCTCCACAATGCCGGATAGAACGACCTCGCAGCCGGATTCATCTGCATTTACGTTAGCCTTAACAGAGCAAACGGTGATCTGAGGCATCAGCGTCGCCGTCGCAGAGGAGCCGTCAAATTCAATGCTTTCCTCGAAGGGAGCGATCTTTTCCACGCCGTAGGCTGCCAAGTCACCGTTCTTTACCGTAGCACACATACGAAGTCTACCCTTTACCGCAACCGAGTCCTCCTCGCGACGTAGCTCGTCAACAAGAACCTCAACGAAGGGATAGATCACGCTCACCTCGTCTGCTATCGCACCGTCAATTCTGGCTATAGCCTCGGCATACTCCCTCTCGGCCATGGAGGAAATAGCAGCCGATCTGATCTTTATGTTCTGTCTATTAAGCTCAGGCGAGCCGTTTCCGTCAAAGGCATTACCCGACAGACTCAGCGAGCTTCTCTCGGACAGACGAACGCTACCGACCAGAGATGCCCTGGCAGAGATCTTTCTCGGGCCAACCAATCTCACCGCATAGTTAGATACGCGGGTATTGGCTATGGAGTCGTTATAATCCTCACCAGAACATTTTACGGAGTAATCGTAATCCGATGTAAGCTCTACCGCGGAGAGATTGTTCTCAGAATCGAGATAGATCACGTTATATACCACAATGCCGGAAAACTCTACCGTCTCACCGCCTGCAAATCTACCCGATGGGCGAAGAGATGCATCGGTAAAGAGTATCTTTCTCATATCGCCGAGATAATCCGGCAGAACGTAGTCGGTTTGGCTTTCGGTATATACGTCAGAACATTTTATATTTTTCACGTAGCTGACGTCGGTTTTTATTTCCATAAAAAAATCCCCACTTTCATTTAATATTCATTACGAATATATGAGGTAGTGGGGATAAAAATGCAGGATTTATTCAGTTTAGATCAAAGACTTAATTGTTAAAATTATTGAGCCGAAGCCGAAAATCATAGCTCCTATAGCACCGATTATCATAAGTATTCTGGATATCACCCTTTCACCAAGCGACATAAGCAGCATACCAAGAGCACATACGGCAAAGAAAAGGTTTGTAAGCGAGCCTGCAGTAAAGAAAAATACCAATCCCATAATCATTAGGAACAACGAAATAATAACGTTGGTTGATTTTTTCATAGCAGCCTCCTTTACTTATTTGATATGTACTGCGATAGGTGGCAAACAGCGGCTTTGCCCAAATTTGAAAATCCTGCTCGCTGCTTTTGAAAGCGGCAGATTTGGATGAGAGTCGTTGCTTTGGAAGCCCGAAGCTGTAGTTACCTACTGCGAGAGGTGACAAACGGCGGCTATCGCCGAATCTGACCTTTCAAAATTACAGGCCCATAGATTCCATAAGTCTCTTATTAAATTCCTCAGCGGTGTTAAAGCCCATCTTCTTCTGACGGTTGTTCATAGCGGCAACCTCGATTACTACCGAAAGGTTACGGCCGGAGGATACGGGAAGTACAATGCTGGGAACGCTGATACCGAGGATATCGGTGGTCTGCTCATCAAGGCCGAGACGATCGTACATCTTGTCGTTCTGCCAGGTTTCCAGGTTGATTACAAGGTCGATCTTCTCACTTTCCTTAACAGCACCCATACCGAACAGGCGGCGAACGTCAACGATACCGATACCGCGAAGCTCTACGTAATGGCGAATGATGTCAGGTGCTCTACCGATAAGCGTGGTAGCAGAAACACGCTTGATCTCAACGGCATCGTCGGCAATAAGACGGTGACCACGCTTAAGAAGCTCAATGGCGGTCTCACTCTTACCTACACCGGAGTCACCGAGGAGAAGGATACCCTCGCCGTATACCTCTACAAGAACGCCGTGACGGGTGATACGAGGGCCAAGCTCTACGTTAAGGAAGGCTATAAGTGCCGCCATAAAGTCAGAGGTAGACTTAGTGGTACGGAGAAGAGGCACACGGTATTTCTCTGCAAGAGCAACAATTGCATCATCGATCGGCAAAGATGAGGTGTAAATAACACCCGCGGGCTCGGTCTTGAAGAAATCGTCAAGCTTAGCAAGTCTTTCCTTCTTCGGCATCTTGGAGAGATACATATTCTCCACCTTACCTATAATCTGAAGTCTTGCCTGCTCGTAATAATCGTAGAATCCGATTATCTGCAGACCGGGACGGTTAACGCGGCTACAGGTTATATTAATGTTTTCGGGAAGGTCAGGTAGATGAATCTCCTCTAATGCGAATTCGCTGATTACCTTCGACAGTTTTACAGAATAAAGCTCTTCCATTTTGGTTCCTTTCTCTGCGGATTATTTTCTAATGATATATTATCATAATTTAAAAATAATTGCAACACTTTTTTATTATTAGAATAAAAGAAAGCTATTTCTATTGCTTTATCGACTTTTATTTGGTAAAATAAAGCTAAAAAAGATGAAAGGATACATCATGGAAAAACGTGAGTTTATAGAGAAATACAACATACGAGCTGCCGTTCCAATCGATCCGTCGCTCAGAGTACTGCCTGCGGAGGGATTTGCTCAAGCCATAGAGGAGTTCATTAACGAGAGGTTCAAGGGTGCTGCAAGAGCAAGAGCTGTAGTTTCTACCACCGACGCCGTTTTGGTATCTCCCGAATACGCCGCCCTGTTCCTGAAGCTACTGCTTGCCGAGGTTTACGGCAGACAGCTTCTAAACGTGGAAATAACCAACGACAAGGACAGGCTCACCATGCTGATAACCTCAGATGAGGCTCTGCCACTGTCAGATAAGAGCTTAAGAAATCTTATCCGCGTGGCAAGAAGCAGTGGAATGCAGATATATCCCGACGAAAGCAGTATTAAGCTTACTCTACTCTTCTCGGATGCCGCCATCCGCCAGGTTTACGCTATCTCGGTAAATGACGGCAAGAGGATCATGCTGGCCAAGCTTTGCGAGATATTCTTCTCAGGCGAGTACTATCAGGGACAATAATGGCTATTAAATCAAGGTATCGATAATAAATAAACTGCAAATTATACTCGCTACCCCCATAGGTTATCAAGCGTTCTACTACTTAGATATCGAATCTATATCCGTTCCCAAGAGTATTGAAACGGTTTCCTCAAAGGCCTTTCATAACTGTGATAATTTGAAGATAATGTATTATGCCAGAAGTTAAAATGACTTTAGATATACAGGTATTTTCTTCAGTTGCGGTACTGATTGCTTCGTAATTTAATGTGAGGATTAATATAAAAAAAGAGAAAAGCTCGCGAGGACTTTTCTCTTTTTTTATTTGCAAACGTTATAATAATATCATTTTTTTGATCTGCATTTTTGTACCTGAAAGCAGAGGGTTTGCCGAGGATATACTCACCCGCTCCAACCTCGCGGGTCGAAGAAGTGAGGATGGTGGAAAATGGGTCTTTTTTAATGATTTCCGAGAAATTAGCAGTTTGGAATCGCTTTAATTTTTTGCAAAAAAGTTTGAAAAAGCCTTGGATTGTCTGTCAAAAATGTTTTTTCGTTTTGAAAACTTTGAAATTTTTTGCGATTTTTTTGAAATTTACTCGATTTTTTCTGATTTTTGCTTTATTTTTTTGAATTTTTCCTGATTTTTTCGAAAAAAATCCATTTTTACCCCTTGTAAACAAAGGTTTGTCCTAAATTGCCAATTTTCTAGCCTTAAATAGCCGAGCTTTCCTTTTTGCATTGGGATAGGGAGGACGGTTTTGCCTCGTTTTTTCGAGAAAAACAACTATAGAAAAATAAAGTCAGCCTTTCTTTTTTGAGTCGAAAAACACATCAATTTTTCGATAATACTAGGCTGCGTTTTTAAGCTCCTGATCGTTTATATAGTTAAGCATATTCTCTATAAAAATACCATACCCTTCGGTTGGATCGGCCACTAAAACGTGAGTCACCGCACCGACAAGCTTGCCGTTCTGGATGATCGGACTACCGCTCATTCCGCGAACTATTCCTCCCGTAAGAGCCTTCAGAGTTTCATCGGTGACACGGATACGAAAGGATTTTGAGCCTTCTGACGTACGGTCAATGTCATATATTTCTATCTTATATTCTGCGGTCTTTCCGTTCTTCAATGTGGATATTATACTAGCCACGCCCTCGGTGACCTCATCCCTTGTTCCTACCTGCATGGCGGTCGCCTGAGAGAAGCCTGAGAGATTTGTAATCACGCCAAAAACACCGCACTCACAGTTGACCTTAATATCACCAATATCCGAGTCGGTAAGCACACCGCACAGCTCACCAGGCTTACCGCTCTCGCCCTTATGGATACCGCCGAGGATAACACCGCATACATCTCCGCTATCCATAGAAATGACCTCACCGCTGTCGGCATCACAAATGCCGTGGCCAAGACCCCCAAATACGCCTGTGCTGGGATCGATGAAGGTTATGGTACCAAGGCCCGCCGCACCGTCACGAAGCGAAATACCAAGCTTGTATTCGCCATCAATATAGCTGGGACGGATTTCTACAGAGATCTCGCTGCCGCGGTGAAGTGCACGGATGGTCAGACTGTTGCCACCGGAGGATCCAACGATACGCTTAACGTCCCTTGCCGTACTGACGCTTTCTCCACCCACAGAGAGAATAACGTCACCTGCTCTCAGGGCAGGAATACCGGGGGAATCGGTAACCGTAACGTGCTTCTGTCGTATCTTTACACCGAACACGTCACCACCTAGCAAAAGAGCCTTTGGCTCGTCATTTTTCTCTTTACCGAAGAACAGCTCAAAAAACCTGGATCCGACCTCCACGTTGTCGGAAAGGGTTGGTGTATATTCCTCATATTCAAATAGCTCTACGTCGCTCTGAGGCTGACACTCCTCCGCCGAGGAAATCAACGTGAACGGCAGAGTGAGTGTATATATTATTAAAATGAAGCAAAGCGACTTCATCATTTTTGTTCTTTTCATATTTTTTCTCCGCAAGACTTGATTAGCTGATTTGCTATGTATTAATTTGCTCAGAAGCGAGAAATAATATGTATTACAAAATGAGGAAAAACGCCCATTTATATAATAAAACAAACATTTATATGATTAAAACAAAGAAATCTCCCGATTTCTCGGGAGATTTTAAAATAGCAATCTGTATTAAATTACTTACCCTGCTCCTTGAGTGCGGCACGCTTCTGTGCCTGAATTCTCTTACGGGCGGGAGTGTCAAGAACAACCTTACGAAGTCTGATAGACTTGGGTGTTACCTCGATAAGCTCCTCATCGGTGATGAACTCGATAGCCTCCTCAAGAGAGAGCTGAACGGGTGTAATGAGAGTAAGCTTTTCATCCGCACCGGTAGAGCGTACAGCGGTAAGATGCTTTTCCTTACAAACATTAACCTCTATGTCATCGGGCTTAGGATTCTCACCAACGATCATACCCTCGTACACGGGGGTTGCAGGGCCGATGAAGAGAGGTCCGCGATCCTGTGCCTGATAAAGACCGTAGGTGGTGGAAATACCCTTCTCAGAAGCAACGAGAGAGGATGTGAAGCGTGTCTTTATCTCACCTCGGAAGGGCTCGTAGCCTGCGAAGATGGAGGAGATAAGACCCTCACCACGAGTGTCGGTAAGCAGCTCTGAACGGTAGCCGAAAAGGCATCTGGTGGGAATGGTATAGTAGAGCTTCTGACGACGACCGTGAAGCTGCATGTCGTCAAGTGTACCCTTACGGGAGCCAAGCTTTTCCATTACAGAGCCCATATATTCCTCGGGAACGTCAATAATTACCTTCTCGATAGGCTCGCACTTAACGCCGTCGATCTCCTTGTAGAGCACTCTGGGATTGGAGCAGCAAAGCTCGTATCCCTCACGACGCATATTTTCGATAAGGATAGAAAGGTGCATCTCGCCTCGACCCGCAACGCGGAAGGAGTCAGTGGTCTCGCCATCGGTTACGCGAAGAGAAACGTCCTTAAGAAGCTCCTTATAAACTCTTGCACGGAGGTGACGGGAGGTAACGAACTTGCCCTCCTTACCTGCAAAGGGAGAATCATTTACCGAGAAGGTCATCTCCATAGTAGGCTCGCCAACCTTAACAAACTCAAGGGGCTCAACCTTAGCAGGTGAACAAACGGTGTCACCGATAGAGATGTCCTCACAGCCGGAGAAGCAGATTATATCACCAACCTGTGCCTCGGTTACGGGAACACGCTTAAGTCCGTCGAACTGATAGATAGATACGATTTTCGCAGGACGTGCCTTGGCGTCACCGTGGTAGTTACATACCATAACGCCCTGACCCTGCTTTATCATGCCTCGCTCAATACGGCCTATTCCGATACGGCCAACGAACTCGTTGTAGTCGATGGAGGAAACGAGAAGCTGAAGAGGCTCGTCCTCCTCACCGTCGGGAGCGGGCATATATTCAAGAATAGTGTCAAGAAGGGGAGTGAGATCCTTGCCGGGGGTGTGGGGATCGAAGGAAGCAGTTCCTGCTCTACCCGAGCAGAAGAGCATAGGAGAATCCAGCTGCTCGTTGGCTGCATCAAGCTCCAGAAGAAGCTCAAGCACCTCGTCGCCGATCTCATCAAGACGGGCATCGGGACGATCGATCTTATTAACAACAACAATAACACGGTGGTTCATAGCAAGTGCCTTCTCAAGCACGAAGCGAGTCTGAGGCATAGGACCCTCAGCCGCATCAACAAGAAGGATAACGCCGTTAACCATCTTAAGTATACGCTCAACCTCGCCGCCGAAATCTGCGTGGCCGGGAGTGTCGATAACGTTGATCTTTACGTCCTTATAGTGAATGGCGGTATTCTTAGCGAGAATGGTAATACCTCTCTCTCGCTCGAGATCGTTAGAGTCCATGACTCTATCCTCGGTCTCCTGATTTTCACGGTATATACCGCCCTGTTTGAGCATCTCGTCAACCAGAGTAGTCTTACCGTGGTCAACGTGAGCAATTATAGCAATATTTCTTAAATCGGTACGCTTCATTTTATAAGCCTTTCGGGAAAGATTTTCAACCCAATTATTTTAGCACATTCTGTCAGAAAATGCAATATGGTTTTATAATTAATATAAATATTTATCAGTCGTGCTCACCCCAGGTAAAGCCTTCTCCATTTATCTCGTGAGCACGTGAGATACTAACGAAGGCGGTGGGATCAATACGCTTAATAACGTTCATCAGATCTGCATACTGACGCATGGTGAAGGTTACGGAAAGAACGGTCTTGGGATTTCCGGAATATCCGCCATAGCCAACAAGCATAGTGGTGGTACGTCTTACCTCATGCCTTATCGCCAGGTTGATCTCCTCATGCTTGTCAGACACTATCTGTGCGGTGAAGGCACGGTCGCTGCCAATAAAGATCTTGTCAATAACCATAGCGGTGATCCAGGCAGAGATAACGCCCAGCAGCGTGAGAATCAGATCGCCCTCTATAAACATACCGAGCAGAACGATGGCAGCATCAATAGCAAAAATAACGGTAGAGCTCTTCCATTTTTTCATCACGCGGCAGATCATAAATGCCAGAATATCCATACCGCCCGTAGAGCCGCCGCCCAGGAAGGTGAGTGCACATCCCGTACCTACACACAGACCGCCGAACAGAACGGCAAAAATCAGTGCAATGCTGGAGTACTCGGGATTTGAAGCAATACAGAAGAAGCCATCAAGCACGTTAGGATTTACCAACAGACCAAAAACATACAGGCCGATGGGATAAATAATTGACGAAATCAGCGTTTTAAGAGCAAAGTCCTTACCAAGGAAGATCAAGCCAAGGAAGAACAGAATCCATGTGATACAAAATACGATAATATCAATAAATGGCATCTCGCCGAGAATTGGTAAAACTATGGGTGGAATCTTCAGGACATTATTGATTACGATAGAAAAGCCCGTGACACCTCCCGTGACCAGATCAAAGGGTACCACAAAAACGGCACATCCGAACGCCAGCACAAGCGTACCCAAGGTAACAAGGCCTATATTTTTCAAATTGTTGATCAGTTCACCTTTTGAAAGCTTCTTTGTTGTCATAATACTTCTCCCTTCAAGTAAAAGTGTGATGGGGCACATAATTTCCTATTTTATATTTTATCACAAATCTTGATTTTTTTCAATAATATAATTTTATTTTTTTGCCTATCTGCTTTTTTCTTGACAAGACGGGAGATTTCGGCTATAATTAAAGAAAAAACGAGAGGCCAAATTATGATAGAAATTAAGGAAAAGGACTTTACCTCGAAACTGACTAAGGTATTTTCTGCAAACGGACTTTCATCCCATCTGTCGCTTGACAGAATGAAGCAGTTTTATGATCTGACGGCAAGAATGCTTACCGAAAACGAAAAATACAATCTCACCGCAATCACCGACGTGGACAAGATAATACTGAATCATTACGCCGACTGCGTTGCTCTTTCGTCAAAGCTCAAAAAGGGAGCAAGTATTATCGACGTGGGATGCGGTGCAGGATTCCCAACTCTGCCCCTGGCAATAGTGCGTCCCGACCTGAAGATCACCGCCATGGATTCAACCGCCAAGCGAGTAAACTACGTTGCTGAAACGGCAGAGATGCTTGGCCTTGCTAACGTGAGGGCGGTAACAATGCGTGCCGAGGACGGTGGCAAAAATCCCGAATACAGAGAAAAATTCGACTATGCTACCGCGAGAGCAGTTGCTGAGATGCGTGTGCTCTGCGAGCTGGCTCTTCCCTTCGTTAAGGTGGGCGGTCAGATGGTCGCCATGAAGGGCAAAAACGCCGAGTTTGAGCTTTCCTCTGCCAGAAAGGCAATTGCTACCCTGGGCGGACGAAACACCGTTTGCGAGAATATTACGCTGCGTGGCGAGGGCGAGACGCTGACTCATCCCTTCATTATTATAGATAAAAAGGAGCGAACACCCGCAAATCTGCCAAGACCCTTTGCACAGATCTCGAAGAAGCCTCTTTAAGCATTAGCAATTCGATATAACAAAGCTATAAATCGTATATCCTTTAATATATAAAAGACCGCCAAACGGCGGTCTTTTTATTTTACTTATTTTACACTTACTGTTTTTTCTTGAAGAAACCGGCGAACTTGTTCCACTTTTCCTTCTGCTGCTCGCCCTTCTGTCTTTCCTTAACCTTGTTCTTGATCTCATCCTTCTCAAGAGCGTGAACATTGATGCTCATACCCTTCTGGTCACGCTCAAGGTACTCGGCGTGAGTATAGAGAGCCACGTTGGCAACGAATTCACAAACCTCAACGCTTTCATAAGCGGATTTATCGTGATTGAGCCAATCAAGCTCAGCGGCATAGCGGTTATGGAGAACGTTCCAAAGACGCTCCTTACCGTCATTCCAAAGCAGGTTATAGATCTTATAGCAACGCTGGGTGGAGAAGTTAAGATATCCCTTCTTCAGCGGAACGTACATACCACGCTGCATCAGGAACTCCTTTATCTTTGAGTAAACCACGGGAACCTGGCCATAGTATTTACGGAACAGGGTCGCTCTCGATTGCTCAGAATAGATGCGGTGATGAACCAGCTTGCCGTCAGCCATACCAACACGCTCGGCAGTTGCCATAGCCGTACAGACGAAGTGTACGTCCTCAAAAACATAGAGATCGGGGTCAAAGGTCAGCTTTTTGTCACGGAGGAAGGAGGCACGGAAAAGCTTGTTCCACACGTAACCGGTAGTGCTGCTGAGAATAGAATCGGGATGCTCGTTTTTAGAGGTTACAACACCGCCTGCAAAGATGGCGGCATTAGGCTCCTCGGTGGCAGGAAAGATCCTGTTCTGGCTATCGTTAAATATATCGTAGCCCGTCACGGCAATATCGAGATTATTCTGCTCGGCGATATTATAGAGCGTCTCGAGAAGAGTAGGCTCAAACATATCGTCGGCATCGAGGAACATAATATATTTACCATTTGCGTATTCAAGGCCCTTGTTTCTGGCAACCGATGGACCAAAGTTCTTCTCGCTGACCAGAGTGATTCTGCTATCCTTCTGATGAATATCCTCAAGAATGTCAAAGGAATCGTCGGTGGAGCCGTCGTTTACACAAATGATCTCGATATCCTGCATAGTCTGTGCCAGAACGTCACTAAGGGCACGGCTGAGATACTCACCCGCATTGTATATTGGCATAACTACCGATATCTTAATATCGCGATCTGTTTCATGCTCAGTACTCATAACAAAACATTCCTTTTCTTAAGATTTTTTAATATTTCTAATAATATTGTATCACCTTTAAGACGAATTGTCAAGTATTGTTGAGTTTTGTGCAAATATTTATATAAAAATAATGATCTACATTTTAATCCTTATGGTAGTGTTTCCATCCTTAATATCCACAAGATACCAGCTTTTATGTATCCTCTTCATCCTCCTGATACACCTGCGAACGTTCTTGATCTGACGGGGCGTAATGGCAGAAAAATCGACGCCGTATGATCTCGTTTGCCTTTTCAGAAGCTGAAGCGAAAACGAATTCAGAATGATAGAGATCGGAATTGGGATGAAAAAGCGTTGTTTTCCCTCTTTGATACTGATTTTCATTATTCTACTATTATTTCAACATGGTCGCCATCGGAGTCAACCTCTACGAGCTTACCTATTACACCCTGCTCTACCATGGTAATAATAGCCTTCCAATCGATATTGAGATCATTAAGCTTCTCACCGCCCATGCCGCTTACCGACATACCCATCTCCAGAAATATCTTAATTAAAGGAAGGGGGAGGTTTACCTTTATCACCTCGCCATCGTGCCCGTTTACAAATATACGGAGCATACGTTTTTCAAACGATCTTCGCTCCTCCTCAGGAAGAAGCACGGCATCTCTTGCCTCTCCCTTGCCTGTCAATAGCTCGTCAACAGAGCAACCAAGTATTTCTGCAAGAGGTGGTAGAGTCATTATATCGGGGCAGGATAAATCGTTTTCCCACTTGCTTACCGCCTGAGCAGAAACGCTGAGCGACTCGGCAAGTTCCTCTTGCTTTAGTCCCTTTGCTTTTCTTTTTTCTGCGATTCTCTCGCCAAGTGTCTTTTCCATCTTTTTTGTCCTTTCGGTATTTTTCGCATTCCGGATTGCAACTTAATTATAACCTTTGGGGGCGGTTTAATCAAGCAACTAACGGTTGTATTTGCTAAACTGTTCGTTTAATCTATATGAAACCATCTGTAAACTGCAATGTTCAGTTTACATTTTATCAAAAAAGAGCCGCAGAAATGCGGCTCTTTTGATTAGCTATTTATTAAAGCTCTGCCTCGGAGAGAACGAGAACGTCGCTATCATCAGGAAGAACGACGTCATCCTCTACGGGAGAAAAGCTGCCTACGATAGGCTCGTTTACATCAGCTTCGCCCTCGCCTGCATCCTCGATCTCGATGGCACGATACTTGCCAAGACCGGTACCTGCGGGAATAAGCTTACCGATAATAACGTTCTCCTTAAGGCCGAGAAGCTTATCCTGCTTACCTGCAATAGCTGCCTCGGTAAGAACTCTCGTAGTCTCCTGGAAGGAAGCAGCAGAGAGGAAGGACTCGGTCATAAGAGCTGCCTTGGTGATACCGAGAAGGAGGGGAGCACCCTCTGCCTCGCGGAGCATAGTCTCTCCGGCTGCAATTCTTCTCTGGATCTCCTCGTTAGCCTCGCGAAGCTCAACAACGTCAACTCTGGTGCCTACGAGAAGGTCGGTGTCACCGGCATCGGTGATCTCAACCTTACGGGTCATCTGACGTGCGATACACTCAACGTGCTTATCATTGATCTCAACGTCCTCACCGCGATATACCTTCTGTACCTCACGGATGATGTAGTCATAAACCGCATCAATACCGTTGAGATGAAGAACGTCTGCGGGGTTAAGGAAGCCCTCAGTAAGCTGCTGACCACGCTTAAGCTCCTGACCGTCCTCGATGCAAAGACGCATGCCGAAGGGAATCTCGTATACAACCTCTTCTGCAACGGGAAGTCCGTCAGCTCTGGTCGCACCACGGATAATAACCTTAGAACGGCTCTTGTCGGAGATGATATGTGCAGTGCCGTTATACTCGGTAACTACAGCAGTCTTCTTAGGACGGCGAGCCTCGAAGAGCTCCTCTACTCTGGGAAGACCCTGGGTAATATCCGAACCTGCAACACCACCGGTATGGAAGGTTCTCATCGTAAGCTGAGTACCGGGCTCACCGATAGACTGAGCGGCGATAACACCAACAGCCTCACCGATAGCAACGGTAGTTCCGTGTGCAAGGTCTGCACCGTAGCAGTGAGCACAAACGCCACGCTTAGCACGGCAACGGAGGATGGTACGGATCTCAACCTGGGTAATACCTGCGTTGATGATATCGTTAGCCATATTCTCGTCGATCATAGTGTTTCTGGGAACGATAAGCTCACCGGTCTCCTCGTTGGTAACGTCGTTAACGGTATATCTACCAACAAGACGCCCGAAGAACTTCTCAACTACTACCTGACCTGCAACGATATCCGATACTACGATACCCGACTGAGCACCGCAGTCCTCCTCACGAACGATAACGTCCTGAGAAACGTCAACAAGACGACGGGTAAGGTAACCCGAGTCAGCGGTACGAAGAGCGGTATCCGAAAGAGACTTACGGGAACCCTTAGCACCCATGAAGTACTCAAGCATTGTAAGGCCCTCACGGAAGTTAGACTTAATGGGAATCTCGATAGTCTTGCCGTTAGTCGCAAACATAAGTCCACGCATACCTGCAAGCTGACGCATCTGCTTGATAGAGCCTCTCGCTCCGGAGGTAGCGATCATGTTAAGCGAATTATACTTATCAAGGTTTGCGATAAGAGCGTCGGTAACCGCGTTGGTGGTCTTATCCCACACGTCGATAACCTGCTTATAACGCTCGTCATCCGAAAGCTCACCCCATGCAAAGAGCTCGTTGATCTCGTCAACCTGCTTTACAGCCTCGTCAAGAAGAGCCTTCTTCTGAGGAGGAATGGTCATATCGTATACCGAGATGGAAAGCGAACCTCTGGTGGAGTACTTATAGCCCATGGACTTGATCTCGTCAAGAACCTTTGCCGCCTCAGCAAAGCCGTGATACTTGATAGTAAGGTCAACTATCTCCTTAAGCTTCTTGGAGGTGGTAGCAAAATTGATCTCAAGGCCGAAGGGATCTACGCTTCTGTCAACGTAGCCAAGGTCCTGAGGAATTCTCTGGTTGAAGATAAGTCTACCGTAGGTAGCATCGATAAGTGCGGACTTCTCCTCACCGTCGATAACCTTGGTAACTCTTACCTTAATTGCCGCGTGCATGCCAAGACGCTTATTCTCATAAGCCATCTCAACCTCGTTAAAGTCGCGGAATACTCTGCCCTCACCGATCTCGCCGGGATGGTCGATGGTAAGATAGTAGGAACCAAGAACCATATCCTCACAAGGAACGGTAACAGCCTTACCCGAAACGGGCTTAAGGAGGTTGTTAGCCGAGAGCATGAGGAATCTCGCCTCTGCCTGTGCCTCGCTGGAGAGGGGCACGTGAACGGGCATCTGGTCACCGTCGAAGTCGGCGTTGAAGGCGGGACATACGAGGGGATGAAGCTTGATTGCTCTACCCTCTACAAGAACAGGCTCGAACGCCTGAATGGAAAGACGGTGAAGTGTGGGAGCACGGTTAAGAAGAACGGGATGCTCCTTAATTACGTACTCAAGTGCGTCCCAAACCTCAGGAGCTGCCTTATCAGCCTTCTTCTTAGCATCTCTGATAGAATTAGCCTTCTGAGTTTCGATAAGTCTCTTCATAACGAAGGGCTTGAAGAGCTCGAGAGCCATCTCCTTAGGAAGACCACACTGGTAAATCTTAAGCTCGGGACCTACTACGATAACCGAACGGCCGGAGTAGTCAACACGCTTACCGAGAAGGTTCTGACGGAAGCGTCCCTGCTTACCTCTGAGGATCTCGGAGAGCGACTTAAGAGGACGGTTGGAGGCACCGGTAACGGGCTTGCCTCTCTTACCGTTATCGATAAGTGCGTCAACGAACTCCTGAAGCATTCTCTTCTCATTACGAATAATGATGTCGGGAGCCTTCATCTCGATGAAGTGCTTAAGACGGTTATTTCTGTTAATTACTCTACGGTAGAGCTCGTTAATATCGGAAGCAGCAAAGCGACCGCCGTCAAGCTGTACCATAGGACGAATATCTGCGGGAAGAACGGGAATGGTATCAAGGATCATCCACTCGGGACGGTTGCCGCTCTTTCTGAAGGACTCAACGATCTCGAGTCTCTTGATGGTCTTAACCTTCTTGGGACCTGCGAACTCTCTCTCCTTAGAGCCGCCCTCCTTCTTAGTGGTCTCAAGCTCCTTACGAAGCTCTGCAGAAAGCTTATCAAGGTCGATTCTCGCAAGAAGCTCCTTAATAGCCTCAGCACCCATGCCTGCTCTGAAGCCGTGCTCGTCATATCCCTTCTCAAGTGCAGTCTTGTACTCTGCATCGGTAAGAAGCTGCTTCTCCTTGAAGCCGGTGTCCTTACCGGGATCGATAACGATGTATCTTGCAAAGTAAAGAACTCTCTCAAGAAGTCTGGTAGACATGTCAAGCATAGCACCGATACGGGAAGGAAGTGCCTTGAAGTACCAGATATGAGAAACGGGAGCAGCAAGCTCGATGTTACCCATTCTCTCACGTCTTACCTTCTTGGTAGTAACCTCAACGCCGCACTTTTCGCATACCTTACCCTTAAAGCGAACTCTCTTATACTTACCGCAAAGACATTCCCAGTCCTTAGTCGGGCCAAAGATGCGTTCACAGAAAAGACCGTCGCGTTCTGCCTTCAGAGTACGGTAGTTGATGGTCTCTGCCTTAGTTACCTCGCCGTGGGACCACGAGCGGATAAGCTCAGGGGACGCAAGACCAATTTTTATAGAATCAAACGTATTCTTATCCATAGTTTGAATTGTACCTTTCTGTTTCAAATTCGGCGGGAGAGAGCCTTATGCCCTCTCGCTCGCCTGCATTATTGAGGTTTATTCCTCGTCGCTGTCAAAGTCGTCGCTTTCGTCGTACTCGTAATCCTCGTCGCCGTAAAGCTCGTCGTCATCCTCTGCGTAATCCTCGTCGGAGTAGTCCTCGTCGAAGTCCTCATCCTCATCGGATGCTGCCTTCTCGTTCTGTGCGTCAACGCTTCTCTCAACCTCTTCAATGTTGTTGAAGGTAGGAGCATCGTCATCAACTACGCCGGAGATATCAACAGTCTCACCGTTTTCATCAAGGACACGGATGTCAAGACAGAGTGCCTGAAGCTCCTTAACCATAACCTTGAAGGATTCGGGAATACCGGGAGTAGGAATGTTCTGACCCTTTACGATAGCCTCGTAGGTCTTGGTACGGCCTGCGATATCGTCCGACTTAACGGTAAGGATCTCCTGAAGGGTGTATGCTGCACCGTATGCCTCGAGAGCCCAAACCTCCATCTCACCGAATCTCTGACCACCGAACTGAGCCTTACCGCCCAGAGGCTGCTGAGTAACGATGGAGTAGGAGCCGATGGAACGTGCGTGGATCTTGTCATCAACCAGATGGTGAAGCTTAAGATAGTACATGATACCAACGGTTACAGGGTTGTCGAAGGGATCACCGGTACGTGCGTCGTAAAGAGTAACCTTACCGTCGATAACCTTAGGGGTCTCGCTCTTCATAAGGCTGCGAAGCTTTTCGTCATCGTCAACGATAGACTGGTCTACACGCTGAAGATCCATCTTGCCGTCCTCACGGATAACCTCCATGAATACAGCCTTACCGCGTACGCTCTCATTAGGACGAATGTCACGGGTATATTTAGCCTGGCGAAGAAGCTCAATAATGTCGGTCTCCTTAGCACCATCAAATACGGGAGTCATGATCTTGATACCGAGCTTGCGGCATGCGATACCGAGATGCACCTCAAGCACCTGACCGATGTTCATACGGGAAGGTACGCCGAGGGGGTTAAGAACGATATCAAGGGGAGTACCGTCTGCAAGGAAGGGCATATCCTCGGGAGGAAGTATGCGGGAAACGACACCCTTGTTACCGTGACGGCCCGCCATCTTGTCACCTACAGAGATCTTTCTCTTCTGTGCAACGTAGACGTGAACCACCTTGTTTACGCCGGGAGCAAGCTCGTCAGAGTTGCTGCGATCGTAGATCTTAACGTCAACTACAACGCCGTACTCACCGTGACGCATCTTAAGCGAGGAGTCCTTAACCTCACGTGCCTTCTCACCGAAGATCGCACGGAGAAGTCTCTCCTCAGGAGTAAGCTCGGTCTCACCCTTAGGTGTTACCATGCCGACAAGGATATCACCGGGACGCACCTCGGTACCTACTCTGATGATACCGTCTGCATCGAGGTTCTTAAGAGCGTCATCGCCCACGTTGGGAACCTCACGGGTGATCTCCTGCGCACCAAGCTTGGTGTCACGGGCTTCCTTAGTAAACTTTTCAATGTGGATGGAGGTGTACATATCCTCGCGAACAAGCTTCTCGTTAAGGAGAACCGCGTCCTCGTAGTTGTAACCTTCCCAGGTCATAAAGCCGATAAGAGCATTCTTACCGAGAGAGATCTCACCGCCCTGGGTAGCGGGACCGTCTGCAATAACCTGACCTGCCTCTACTCTGTCGCCCTCGTTTACGATAGGACGCTGGTTTACACAGGTGCCCTGGTTAGAGCGCTTGAACTTAATAAGGTGATAGGTATCCTTGCCGCCCTCGTCGGAGAGAATAACGATCTCCGAGCCGCAAGCGCGCTCGACCGTACCTCCGTTCTTTGCAACGACTACCGCGCCTGAGTCAACAGCCGCCTTGTACTCCATACCTGTCGCAACGATGGGAGAG
>JAZSEC010000051.1:0-22546 GCA_045531485.1 Eubacteriales bacterium
CCGTTTGTCAATAGTTTTTCAAAAATAATTGCAAGATTTTGTTTCTCGGCCGTTTTGTCTGCAAAATGACGTCTTTTGTTTACAAACACCTTTGCTTTTTTGCAATTCTACTGTCGGGAGAGTGATCTTTCTCTAACTCTACTGCTTGATTTTGAGATAGAGAGCGCATAATTTGATACGTAGATTGACTCTACGGCACTGTTGGGATATACTTATCACGAAAGCACTCAAACCGCGAAAGGAAACCTCGAAATGACAAGGCTTATTGAAGAACACTCTCACAAAGAAGAAATACTGCACTCTCTGACTCACGGCTCGGGCGCCGTGCTCAGTGCCGTCGGACTCTTTGCACTCGTTATGAAAACGTACGCGCTCGGTCTTATAGATTTCATAGGATCTATTATATTCGGCGCGTCACTCGTGATGCTGTATTCCGCCTCCGCGATATATCACTCGGCACCCTACGAAACGCGTTCTCGTGAGGTGCTCCAAAAGCTCGACCATTGTATGATTTTCGTCTTGATTCTCGGCACGTACGTGCCTGCGTGTTGGACCTCGCTTGGCGGATGGCTCGGCTGGAGCGTCTTTGGCGTCGTTGCCGTCTGCACCGTCGTGGGCATAACGATAAATCTTATTGATATTGGCAGATTTCATAAGCTGAGCCTTGTTCTTTACGTCGTGTCCGGTTGGATGATAGCAATTGCAACGGTGCCCTTCGTTAAGGTTATAGGCTGGCAGGGGTTCGCGTTTCTGCTTGCGGGCGGAATTTTCTATACCGTAGGCATTATCTTCTACCGAATGACGAAAACACCGTATATGCATCTCGTTTGGCATCTGTTCGTAATGCTCGGCAGCGTGATGCACTTTATTATGGTGTACTCATACGTTTACTGATGCCCGCGAACTACGAGTGAGAGCTCGTATATTCGCCAAAAAACGAAGGTTGTGTTGCTTACGCAACGTTTTTAGGGCGGGGCTCGATTCGCAGCGCGAACTAAGCGCGCGGAGTTGCAAGCAACTCGTTGAGTTTGCAAAGCAAACATCACGTTATGGTCGCCGGCGGCTCTAACAGTCCACCGGACTGTTATTCACTACCGCCTCTGTTCGAGCCCCTCATCAGCGACAAAAAAAGAGAAGTCCGAAAATGGACTTCTCTTTTTTTGGAGCGGATTACGGGTAAGCGAGACAAAAACAACTAATTGTTGTTTTTGCCGATGCGCCCGAAGGAAATAAGGCGCTAAAGGAGCGAGTCTATGAGCGACGCGTAGCAACTATATTTCCGAGCCGTCGGAGAACCCCTTGGGGTGAGTGCCCCTACATCCACTCCACTTCGCGTTTGCGAAGAATAAAAAAAGAGAAGCACCGCAAGGGTGCTTCTCTTTTTTGGAGCGGATTACGGGGCTCGAACCCGCCACCTCGACCTTGGCAAGGTCGCGCTCTACCAAATGAGCTAAATCCGCAGGTGGTTATTTGGTCTTAATCTTTTTGCTGAAATGGCGACTCGGATGGGGCTCGAACCCACGACCTCTAGCGTGACAGGCTAGCGCTCTAACCAACTGAGCTACCAAGCCATCCCGATGTGAACCTTTCGGTTCTGGTGGAAAGTACAGGGCTCGAACCTGTGACCCTCTGCTTGTAAGGCAGATGCTCTCCCAACTGAGCTAACCTTCCGTTGCGTGCTTTAATATTATAACAAAGCAAAAACGATTTGTCAAGTACTTTTTTGAAAAAAATAAAAAAATATAAAAAAAACAAAAAAGGCGGCTTTTGACCGCCTTTTTTTGCTGTATTTATAGCGATTCGAGTGCGAATACAACGTATTCCAACTCCTCAAGTGTTTTAGCAACGTCGTCAGGCGAGGTCGAAAGATCGTTGTTGTGAATGTTCGCCTCAATGCCCACGTTACCTGCGTTGCCACTACGGGGCGAGGTCACCTGGACGTCGGTAACACGGTAATGCTCCTCAATGAAGGATATAGCATCCCTTACCCTCTCGTCCGAGCGGATCTCAACGTAGATACCGAATCTGCGATGTCTTTTGTTAAGCATATACTCAACTCGCCAGAAAAGAGTTACGGTAAGTATAGAGCAGATAAAGGTGATAAGTGCTCCCTCGTAGAAGCCCGCACCAAGTGCAATACCGATGGCAGCAGTACACCAAAGTCCCGCAGCAGTGGTAAGACCGGTTATCTGGAAGCGTCCCTTAAGCAGAATAGTTCCTACACCGAGGAAGCCTATGCCTGAAATAACCTGTGCAGCGATACGGAGAGGATCGCCCGAGCTGCCAAGTCGCTCCAGTGCATGGAATCCGATCATAGTGACGAGAGTAGATCCAAGGCAAACGAAGATATGCGTACGCATACCCGCCGCACGTCCCTGCTTTCCTCTCTCGAGGCCTAGTACACCGCCAAAAAGCATAGCCAGAACGAGTCTGATAATTATTGTCCAAATATTAAAATCGCGAAGAAATACGGCTACGTCTCTCAAAAATCCCATACCGTTTTACTTCCTTTCTTATGATAAAAATATTCTCAATCGAGAATAATATGTCTTTTCGTTAATATTGTAACATATTTTTTTGTAATTTACAATAGTAAAAGAGTAAAAGGATCATTTTTCTTGAACAAAAGCATAAAATAAAGTGAAAAAGCCCTTGACAAACCGAAAAACCTCTGCTATAATATTAAGGCAATCAAAAATTTGGTGCAGTAGCCAAGTGGTAAGGCCCCGGTCTGCAACACCGTTATCCGCCGGTTCAAATCCGGCCTGCACCTCCAAAAGATAGAGGACATCCGTATGGTGTCCTCTATTTTTTCTTTTGTAGCCGCAGACCTTGGATTTGAAACGGCTCTGCGAGCCAAAAGCGAAGCAGGCTCCGATTCACATACCTCGCTCGAAGATCTAAGAATTTACTCTTTGGGCGAAGAGTGTGGGTATCTGCCGAGGGCATACTCGGCCGCAGAAGCAAGAACTTTGCTACACAAACTTTTTCTTCCCGATCCTTACGGTCGAAATTTTTTATTGACATACATATCATTGATATGGTAAAATGTAGAAAACAAACAAAGGAGAAAAAATAATGGCTAGATTTAGAATGAACAACATTGGCCTTGATCCAAGAATGCAGCGACAGGCCCTGCAAAACAAGTTTACCGCGGCAAGAATGAATCTGCTGGCGATCGTTGTATTTACCCTTATCAACATTTTTGCACTGGCTACCAATGCGGGAAGCTATTTCCTCTTCTCTGCATCGGTGCCTTACGTAATTACGCTGCTGGCAATGCTAATGTGCGGAATGCTGCCGCCCGAGATATACGAGGATCTGGAGGGAATGTTTTTCCTCGATGAATCGCTGTTCTACGTAGCGTTGGTAATTGCACTGCTTATCGTGGCACTTTATCTCGTGTGCTTCTTCTTCTCGAAGAAAAAGCCTGTATGGCTTACCGTTGCACTTGTGCTTTTCATTATCGATACAGCGTTTATGTTCCTTTACTACGGCTTCTCTCTCGATATGATATTCGACATCGCCTTCCACGGCTGGGTTATCTGGATACTCGTTTCGGGCGTTAAGGCGGAGAAGGAATTAAGAAAAATGCCCAAGCCCGAGGCTGCTATTGAAGCGGACTATACCGAGCTTCCAGGCGAGGAGATGGTGCAGTCCAATATGGATAATGCAGGATCCGAGATCCATAGCATAGAATCACCCGCTCCCGTCTTTGAAAATGCCACCGAGGAAGCAGCCACCGAAGCAAGCGTTGCTGAAGAAAACGTCACTGACGAACCTGCTGCAAAAGAGGAAAAGCCTGAGGAGAACGACAGTTTTTCCGCGGCAAAGGGCCCGCTGGATATTTGATTTGTTATATTTTTTCGCAAGCTTGAAACTTTTTTAGCCTTTTCGGTGTCTTATAATTAAAGAGGAAAGGAGATCTATTATGAAGAAGCAAAGAATTTTGGCGGTGATATGCCTTTTGATTATGCTACCCTGCTTTATTCTGCCCTCGTCGGCGAATTCAGCACAGCAGGAGTGGTCGGGAAGAGATGAAAGCGGTGTTATGACCACCGATGGTGACTGTCCCCTGGTCGTTGAGCACGAAACGCTGACCTTTGATATTCAGGATTTCCCAAATTTCCGAGATTATAGCAGTGAGGAGATTAGCTCCTACACCGGAAGGGTGAGTGCGGAATACACCTTCTATAACCCATCGGACATGACGGTCAAGGTGCAGATGGCCTTTCCTATGGGAGATACCTTCCAGAGCTACCCCGGCAGCTATAACGACTACAAAATCAAGGTAAACGGAGAGATTATCGACTCCAAGATTCGTCACACACTAACCTCTTATTCCGATGATTTTGACGTGGAAAGGGATCTTCCCCGTCTGCTTGATGACTACTATACCGACGACTTTTTCGCCGGAGAGGATATGACGGTTGGCGAATACACCATTACCATCCCCGACTTTGAGGGTGGAGAATACTGGGGCGGTCCAAGATGCGGAATTGATATTGACCCAGCGGATTTTCCCAACGCGATGGTTTATCTGCCGTCTATGACTCAATATCATCTTCTCGAGGATGGAACCTACCGAGCATACGGCTACCGCGTTCGTCCGGGCAACAAGATAACCTACTACATTATTGGCGAGCAACCGAGCAAGCTGCCCACCTTCAAGGTCTACCACGACTGGCACTGTCTTGATGATCAGGTGCTGGCAGAGGGTGTAAAAAATATAAAAACAGGTACACTTACTCTTAGAAATCTTATTTTTAAGAGTTATGACGAATCCAGAAGCATCTCAAGAATCGACTGGTATAACGCAAACCTCGAATTGCTCAGAGGTAGGAGAGAAAACGGTAATCCCATCGGTAGATTAAGCGACTTCACCGACTGGGGCTCAGCAATGCTGAGGACCTGGTATTGCTACGAGGTGACCGTGGGACCGGGCGAGAGAATAATCAACGAGGTTTCCTCCCCAATCTATCCCGACGTCAACACCCGCTACGATCCACCTATATACCAATACACCTATCTGCTCTCCCCTGCCGGAACGTGGGCAGACTTCGGTGGTCTGGATATTTATATCAACACGCCCTATTACATAACGGGCAGCAGTCTTGAGGGCTTTGAGAAAACAGAAAACGGCTATGAGCTTCATCTGGACGGTCTGCCAAGAGAAAAGCTTCGCGAGATCACCCTGGGTGGTGTTAAGGAAAGCGAAGGAGAAATCCTCGAGCTGAAATTCACTATCTGCAGCGAGGAATCTGCTATACACGAAAGTCAGACACCCTCCGGAATAATCAGAAATATCTTTTATTTCCTCATATTCTACGGTCCGTTCATTCTGATCGGTCTGGCAATAATCGTTTTGCTGATAATTTTAAAGAAAATATTCAGGCGTTAAAGGAATTAAAAGCCGCAAATGTTAGGTTTGGTTGACATTTGCGGCTTTATTTTTGCTTACGACAAAAATCTGTTGACAAAAATGGTAAAATGTTGTATCATAAAAATGTAAAAAGATTTATCAAAAGAGGAAGTAACAAATGACCCTTACTCAGTTCGTTGATCGGATGAAGGAACTGGACTCACCCATCGCCGTGGTTTCCATAGTGCTGCTGTGCCTGTTCCTTGCGGTAATAATAATAAAAATGCTGGCGGGTGCCTTCAGAGGAAGCTTCAGGCAGCTTCTGGGCGTCGGTGCTACCCTATTTTCTGCCGTAGTTTCCTGCACAGCCGCTGTGATACTGAGCAATTCCATAATGGGCGAGACCGATATGAAAAATATGCAGGACTTTATCACATTTATGGAAGGCATTATTCCCGGAAGCGGGGATTTTATCACTCAGCTGATGTCATCCTTTGACTCCGAGGCCTTTGAGTATTCAATAATCATACCCGTTACCCTTATTTTCGCACCGCTTCTCGCTACTACGATCTTCATTATACTGAATCTTATATTAAAAATCGTCAGAGGTGTAATAGTCAAGATCTTCAGACTAAAGAGAGCGAGAAGCAGTCAGCAGCGTTTGGGCGGTGCTCTGCTCGGCGGTGTGGATGCTATAATATGGATGATCATGGTCACTCTGCCCATCAGCGGAATAGTTGCTCTGGCAGACCGTGCCTGTACGGATGCACTTGAATCTGATGGTGGCGAGGACACCTCGCTTTTAACCACCTACGAGGAGATCGTAAGTCCGCTTTCACAGAACCCTGCCTTTACATTTATGGATGCACTTGGCTCCTCGGCTGTGGCTGATGAAATCGCAACAATTACAGTAAATGACCAAAAAACGAACATACGTGATGAGATTTCTGCTATCTTACACGTCGTTCTGGTTGAAATTCCCGCACTTGACGGTGCAGATTTCAATGCTCTTACAGAGGATAATAAAGCCTCTATTGACAACGTTATTGATTCCCTCGATCGCTCGCCGTTTATTGCTACGGTGGTAGCAACGGTAGTACAGAACTCCTCGGGATTTATAAACAATAATATCCCCATTGACAAGAACGGTGAATACTCCGAGCTGTTCAGTGGACTTGTCACCTTCCTTGAGGGAGTCAGCAGCGAAAGCTTAGCCGATGACCTGGCTACACTGAAGGAGGTATATTTCATACTCTCCGACAGTGGCATACTTGCCGAGATCAAGGAGGACGGTGACGTTATGTCCTTGCTGGAGGAAAAGCGTAAGGACGGCGACGACGCCCTTATCAAAATAGTCACCGCTCTTCAATCCAACAAGAGAACCGCTCCGCTGGTAACCGCCTTAACCAAGACACTGCTTTCATCCCTCTCTACCACGGTAGAAGCTCCTGACGGAAGCACTGTTACCATTTCCTACGACTCGGTAAAGGATGGCATGAATAACGTCCTTGCCGTCGAGAGAGAGGACTACGCCACCGAGAAGGAATATAAGGATGCTCTTGCAGGGACCCTCGACCAGACCTTCCGTGACAATGGCATTCATCTGGACGATGAGATCGTCGGAACCATCGCAAATTACATAGACGAGGAGTACTCGCACCTCGATCAGCTTAACGATCAGCAGTTTAATGACGTGCTGCTCTACTACTACGACGCATATCTACAATATATTAATTGATTTGTCACGCAAAAAAGCAGGGACTACGCGTCCCTGCTTTTTTATTATTTTTAGATCTTATCTCTGAACTGATACTCATAAAGCTTTTTGTACTCGCCGCCCTTAGAAAGAAGCTCGTCGTGAGTGCCACGCTCCACTATACCGTCCTTATCGAGAACGACTATCTCATCGGCGTTTTTAACCGTAGAAAGTCTGTGAGCGACCACGATTACAGTTCTGCCACGGGAGAGCTCCTCAAGCGAGCCTTGAATCTGCATTTCGGTAGCATTGTCAAGAGCACTGGTTGCCTCGTCGAGTATAAGAAGCTTAGGATTCTTTAAGAATACGCGTGCAATAGCAATTCGCTGACGCTGACCGCCCGAAAGCTTTACTCCTCGCTCACCAACGTGGGTGTCATATCCATCCTCGAGAGTGGAAATATACTCGTGAATATTCGCCTTTTTAGCAGCGGCAATAATCTCCTCGTCGGTAGCATTGTCGGTGCCGTAAGCGATATTATCCTTTACACTACCGTCAAAGAGAAATACCGTCTGGGATACGATGCCTATATTTTTACGAAGGCTGTTCAGCGTAATACTCTTGGTATCGATACCGTCAAGGAGTATTTTGCCCTCGCTGATCTCGTAGAACCTGGGAATAAGGTGACAGAGAGTGCTCTTTCCTCCACCCGAGGGGCCAACGAGAGCAAGCGTTCTGCCGGCGGGAATGTTAAGATTGAGGTTAGAGATGACCTTCTTGCCGTCATCCTCGGTGGAATAGCCGAAGGAAACGTTCTCAAAGACGAGATCGCCCTTTATATCGTTGATTACTATATCTCCGTTGTCGGTCTCCTCATCTGCCGCCATGATCTCACAGAATCTGGAGAAGCCGCTCATACCCTCCTGAAGCTGCTGGAAAAGAGCAACGAAACGCTGAATGGGATTTAAGAACATGGAGATGTAGAGAAGGAAGGCGGTAAACTCCGCAGCGGTCAGTCTGCCACTATAAAGGAACAGACCTCCCACAAGCACGATTGTGAGATAAAGAATATCCTGCAGAAGAGTCATTATAGCATCAAAGCCGCCAATGGCCTTCATAGCCTCGCCTCTGTGCTTACGGAAGAGAGCGTTAGTGTTATTGAATTTACATATCTCGTGTGCCTCCGCAGCATAGGCCTTAGTCTCTCTGACACCGCCAACCGAGTTTTCAAGAGTGGAGTTTATCTCGGACATCTGCTTACGGGATTCCTTCATTGCACGGCTCATCCTTCTTCTGGAAATTACGGTGAACAGCACGATAAACGGAACTATGGCGAACATTATGAGAGTAAGGGTCAGATCAATACTGGATAGCACGGCAAAGGAACCGATGAACATAAGCACCGCGAGGAAAAGGTTCTCAGGGCCGTGATGAGCAAGCTCGGAAACCTCCCAGAGATCATTGGTCAATCTGGAGAGCAGATCGCCCGTTTTATGATCGTCAAAATAGGAGAATGGCAGCCTCTCGTACTTCATAAAGAGATCGCGACGCATATCCGCCTGCATTCTTACACCGACCAGATGACCGTAATAGCCTACCACATACTGACAAATAGCCTTAACAATATATACTACGGCGAGAATTATCGCCGAATAGATGATCGCCATCTGCTGCATATTGCCTGTTTCAAAGCCCTCGACGATGCTGCTGGCGATTCTGGGATAAACTAAATTACAAAGAGCAACTATAAGTGCACATACCATATCCAGAATAAACATGGGAATATGGGGCTTATAATAGCGAACAAACTTTTTTATCATATCTTATATCCGTTCTTATAGAGCAATTTCTTTTTCTCCTCGACGTCGGACGGGTCGTGGAGCTTTTTTCTTAACAAGAGGTCTGCGTTAGCCGAGAAATCTATCTCTCCCGAGTCTACCAGCCTACGCATAACCGAGGTGACGTCAGAGGAGGAAAAGCCCTTTGCAACAAGTGATGGAATGATTTTTTTCGGGCCACGAAGCTTAGAGTTTGCCTCGGATAAAATCACGCGTTCCAGCTGACGAAGCTCGTCCACGTAGCCAAGAGAAACCATCTCGTCACACACCTGTGCCACTATCTCACGGCAGAAGCCTGCACGGTAGAGCTTATTAGACAGATTTCTTCTGTTGTTGTCGGCATAGGCAAGAATAGAGAGTGCCTTTTTCTTAGCACGAAGCAGCTCGTCGGTGTATCTTATAGCCGACATCTGCCTCTCGTCAAGCTCTGCCCCGACGGTAGGATCACCGATGGCCTTAAGGGTTGCGGCATTTACCGTATAACGGGCAGACTCCCCCTCCTCGGCTATACCGAGAAGGAGGAGACGTGAATTTTTGACCTCTCTTATAAATTTAAGAGCAGCCATATATTAAATCTCGTCGTCGAAATCCTTGATTTCGAAATCGTCGTCTGTCATAGAATTGGTTTCGTCGTCATTAGTTGCCGACATAACCTTCTCTCTTACGAGATTCTCAAGCTCGGCCATAAAGGTCTTATCAGACTCAATAAGCTTTCTTACGTTCTCCTTACCCTGACCAAGTCTTTCGCCATTGTAGTAGAACCAAGCACCGCTCTTCTCAACGATCTCAAGCTGGATAGCCATATCGATGATCTCGGAGGACTTGGAAATACCCGAGCCGTAGAGAATGTCGAACTCAGCAGTCTTAAAGGGAGGAGCAACCTTGTTCTTTACAACCTTACACTTGGTACGGGAGCCGTAAACCTCCGAGCCGTTCTTAAGGGACTCAACGCGTCTTACATCGATACGCACGGAGGCATAGAACTTAAGTGCCTTACCGCCGGTGGTAACCTCAGGGTTGCCGTACATAACGCCAACCTTCTCACGAAGCTGGTTGGTGAAGATCACTATGCAATTAGACTTCGCTATAGCACCGGAAAGCTTTCTCATAGCCTGAGACATAAGTCTTGCCTGCACGCCAACGTGGGACTCACCCATATCGCCCTCAAGCTCCTGACGGGGAACGAGAGCCGCTACCGAGTCGATAACGATAATATCGATAGCACCGGAATTAACAAGAGTTTCCGCAATCTCAAGTGCCTGGTTTCCATCATCGGGCTGAGAAACGAGAAGCTCGTTGATATCAACGCCAAGCTTCTTTGCATATACGGGATCAAGAGCGTGCTCTGCATCAATAAACGCAGCCTTGCCACCCTCCTTCTGCACCTCTGCGATAACGTGAAGTGCAATAGTGGTCTTACCCGAGGACTCAGGACCAAAGATCTCGGTGATTCTTCCCTTGGGAATACCGCCGATGCCGAGAGCAAAGTCAAGGGAGAGAGAGCCGGTGGATACTGCACTTACGTTCATAGCAGTGTTCTCACCAAGCTTCATGATAGAGCCCTTACCATACTGTCTTTCTATTCTTGCAAGCACGGTTTGAAGTGCCGCCTCCTTATCACCCGAGGGGGTAACGACCTTTTCAACTGTCTTTTTTGCTTTTGCTGCCATATATTTTCTCCTATCTAAAATAGCTTTACTGCACCGAGAGGACGGATGTTAAGCTTCATAGCCGAGCCCTCACCGAATACAGAATCAATATGCTTTACGTAATTATCAAGCTCCTCGTTCTTAACGAATACCTGAATGGTGCCTGCGAAGCCGCCACCGTGTACTCTGAATGCTCCACCCTTGCCCGACATAGCTCCGTCGGTCACGCAGAGTGCGAGAGATATGCCCTGCTCTATTGCGTTGTGAGTGGTATAAACGTTCTGAAGATACTGGTAGGACGAGCGTCCGGAGGCAAGAATTATATCATAGAAGGTGTCCAGGTCGCCACGCTTAAGAGCATCTCTGGCAGCCTCCACCCTATCATTCTCACGAATAAAATGTATAGCACGAAGTATAGCACGGTCGCCAACTCTTCTACGCATATTTGGAACAGCCAAAAGCAGCTCCTCCTCAGTAAGACCGCGGAGATAGGGACGTCCGAAATACGTCGCAACAGCCTTCATCTCGGCAGGAACAGAGGCGTAATCCTCGTTGAGTCCTGCGTGAGAGCCGCCGGTGTTGACGATGCAGAGCGAATATCCTGCGTCTGCGAGAGAAAAATCAATCGACTCTACCACGGGATTCGCATTATCCTCAAAATCAATATAAACGAAGCCGCCAACCGCACACGCCATTTGATCCATAAGCCCGCAGGGCTTGCCGAAATAAACGTTCTCGGAATACTGAGCGTACTTTGCGATCTCCTTGTTATCAACGTTACCGCCGTTGTAAAGGTGGTTAAGAATATTACCTACCATAACCTCGAAGGCTGCCGAGGAGCAAAGTCCGCTTCCCTTAAGAACCTCGGTGCAGGAGTAGGCGTCATAGCCGCCAACGTTATGCCCCGCGTTGATAAATGCGTTTGCCATACCGGCAACGAGAGCACGAGAGGTGAATCTTCTGAACTTATCGGGAGAGGTAACGTCGGATATCCTTATCTGATCCTTGGAATAACCCTCGGAGCAAAATCTGATAACGTTCTCGTCATTTTTCGACACGACCGCAAGAATATCTCTGTTGATCGCACCTGCCATCACCTTGCCGTGATTATGGTCGGTGTGATTGCCGATAATTTCACTTCTGCCGGGAACCGAGAATATCTCTATATCTCTGTCCTCACCGTAGTTTTTGGTAAAAGCATTTATAGCATCTATCATACGATCTCTCGTATGCTCAAGATCGGAGTAGAGTGCAGAATACTTGGAAAGACCGCCCTCATTAAGAAGCCTGATAAGCTCATTTGCCTTCATTAGCTCTGTCACCTTTCATCTTTTCAAAATCGCGGTACAATTCGTCCGCTAAATCAAGTGCCTCGGAAAGTAGCTCGTCAGCACTCTTCATTTTTCCATCAGTGGTGTCTGCGTAGATCCTTCGTGCATCATCTTCGTGACGGAACCAGGTCAGCTGTCTTTTCGCATATCTGCGGGAGGCCAGCTTAAGATCCTCGATAGCCTCGGTCAGTGTACGCCTGCCCTCTATATATTCCACCAGCTCCTTATAGCCGATGGCAGAGGCTGCCGTACCCGACGCAAGAAGGCCTGCGTCATAAAGCGAGCGTACCTCGTCAAGAAGTCCCTCTCGCATCATTATATCCACCCTCTTATCCACCCTCTCATAGAGAAGCTCTCTTGAGTGGAAATCAATGGTTATCATTCCAACGAACACCTCACGCCTGCCTCCGTGGCTCTCCTTATCAATAAGAGATTTGGGTCTGCCGGTGGCATCGTAAATTTCGAGGGCACGTATTACTCTTTTTACGTTGTTCTTGTGTATTTTTTCTGCCGATTCCGGATCTACCTCACGAAGTCTTTCCCACAGTGCGGTAATATCCTCCTCGGTTTTTATCTGTGATAAAATTTTCTCTCTGTACCCGGGATCGCTCTCCGGTGCATTCTGAGAAAGGGGTCTGCTGACAGAGTCGATATATAGACCCGTTCCGCCGACGAAAATAGGCAATTTACCCCTACTTGTAATATCCCTTGCACACTCTATGGCAGAACTGCGATAGGTCTCCACGTTATAGCTCTCGGTGGGAGAAAGAAAGTCGATAAGATGATGAGGAGCTCTCGCCCTCTCGGCCTCGGTTGCCTTAGCAGTACCGATATCCATACCGACGTATATCTGCATGGAGTCGCAGGAGATGATCTCGGCCGACAGCCTTTCTGCCAGGTCGAGAGAAAGTGCGGTCTTACCCGATGCGGTAGGACCCGTTATTGCGAGGGCGAATATCATTTGATAGCATCCTCAAGCCAAGCGATAAGATCGGCAAAAACCTCATCTCTGTTGGTTTCATTAAACAGCTCGTGACGGGCACCCTCGTAAAGCTTAAGCGAAACGTCGGCACCGTTTTTCTTAAGATTATCGTAAACGTATCTTACACCCTTACCAAAATCACCTACGGGATCCTGCTCACCGCTGACAACCAGGGTGTGCAGATCTCTCGGGAAGGAGGTAAACCATGCGTCAGAGCTTACTCCGCCAAGCATGGTGAAAAGATCCTCATATCCCGCAAGGGTGAAGATAAAGTCATTCTTCGGATTGCCGATTCTGTCAGCAACCATGGAGGGATCACGAGTAAGCCAGGCACCGTCGCCCTCAGCGGGATCAAAGCCCTTATTATAGCCGCCGTCAGCCAGCGAGCGAACAAAATTAGAGCGATATCTCTCTCCCTTAAAGGCACGGATGATCTTTACAAGAAGCTTGCCTGCACCGAGAATAGGATTAGGCCCTGCTGTACCGTGAATGATAAGACCGTCGATGCTGTCGGTATACTTTACAGCATAGAGTCTTGAGATAAATGAGCCCATGCTGTGACCGAGGAGGATAACCTTTTTATCCGGAAATTCCTCTCGAAGCAGATCGTTCATCCTCTTCACGTCGTCAATTACGTGAATATAGCCGTTCTTACTTGCGAAGAAGCCGTAATCGTCGGGTGTGCTTACGCTGTCACCGTGGCCAAGGTGATCGTTACCTGCAACCACAAAGCCGGCAGCACAAAGGGCATCAGCCATAAGTGCGTATCTGCCGATATAATCGGTCATGCCGTGAGCTATCTGAACTACACCCTTAATATTGTTGTCGGAGGGTATAAAAAGCTCTGCGTGGATGGTGTTCTTGCCGTCGCTCGACGGGAAAGTGATGTCCTTGTGAAGATAATTCATACCGTTCTCCTTTGATTTCAAAAGTTTTGTTGAAGCTATCGGAATATCGAATAACAAGCAAATTCAGACAAACGTGCCTGAGAATCAGTTTCCGCTGCCGAAGAGGAATCCGTTGATCTCATCCTCGGTAGGAATAGAGGAGCCTGCACCCGCACGGGTAATAGTGATTGCGGCTGCAACGTTACCGTACTTTATAGCCTCCTTGATATCGCCGCCGTTACGAAGATACTCAAGGGTCATAGCCGCGGTGAAAGCATCGCCTGCGGAGGTGGGATCGACCATCTTATCAGCTCTTACTGCGGGGAAGGTGTTATAACGCTTGCCGTCGTAAAGGAAGGCACCTCTTGCACCCTGCTTGATAACCACGTTCTTTGCCTTAGACTTTCTTGCAATAGCAAGGGCCGCACGAAGAGAGGTCTCCATGCTGGTGGGAAGAATGCCGGTAAGCTCAAGAGCCTCCTGCTCGTTGGGAGAGAACACCTCTACGGGAGGAAGAAGCTCAAGGTCAAGCTCCTTGCTGGCAGCGGTAGCGTCAATAAAAATAGGAATCTGCTTGGATGCGGCAACCTTAGCGGCGGCAACAACCATGGGATAAGGGATCTCGAAGCCAAGGTAAAGTGCGTCGGGATTGCACTCGAAGGCCTCAAGAATGATCTCGGTAGTAAGCTGTGCGTTTGCACCGGGGTAAACAACGCTTCTGGTAGTGCCATCACCCTCCTTGAGAACTACGGCAAGACCGGTAGGAGTATCGTGGTCAACCTTGATATAGGTGGTGTTAAGACCGATCTCCTTGTAGTAATTATAAAGCTTCTGGCCGTGGATGTCAGCACCGAGCTTAGCACAGAAAACGCTCTCTGCACCAAGACGGGAGAAGGCGATCGCCGCACTGGCACCCTTGCCACCGGGAATGTAGGCAACACCGCCGTTATCAATGACGGTCTCACCTGCACCGGGGAGCTTATACATATTCATAACGAAGTCAAGATTTGAGCTTCCGATTATAAGAACTCTTTTTTTCGACATTATATTTTCTCCATTCCGCCGCAAAATGCGGCATACGTTTAGCTAAAAATGATTAATGAGCAGAGGGGAGCTTATAGATGCCTGCACCCTGAACGATCTCGGTAGCAAGAGAGGCCTCTCTACCGCGGCAGGTGAAAATAAAGCTCTGACAGCCCTCGCCTGCAAGATAATTGATAGCCTTCATCATAGCCCTTGCTCTCACGTTGTCCTGATGAGCAAAGCTCTCGTCAAAGCAGATGGGAGGCTTTTCGCTGTAAAGCATATCGATAAGAGCCGCACGAACCGCGATATACGCCATATCTCTGGTACCGCCGGAAAGGAAGTCAACCGACTTCTGATTTCCGTCCTCGTCACCGAAGGTAACGGTAAGACCGTCGGAAACGTCGAAGGAGGTATACTTCTTATCGGTCATAATCTCCATAAGATGAGTAGCATATTCACCAAGTCTGGGAGAGATCTCCTCTCTCAGATTATCGGTAGCACTGTTGATTGCCTTAAGTGCGATAAAGTATGCCTTATGCTTCTGTTGCATATCCTCTCTGCGAGCGGCAATAGATTCAATGCGTGAATAATACTCGCTGGGATCACCTGCACGTGCCTTAAGGAGCATAAGCTCGTTCTCTACGTCGAAGGCAAGTCTGTCCTCCTCGGCAACGCGAGCCTTAGCATCGGCAATACCGTTAATGATCTCGTCGTGGTTGAAGCCCATAAGAGCCTTTCTCATAAGAGGAGAAACCTGAGCACGAACGTCGATCTCGCTCTTGTCGGCAAGGTTACGACGGATCTCTCTTACGGTGATCTCCATATTGGTCTTTTCGTCGAGAAGCTCGTTCTTCTTCTCAAGGAAGAAGCGAACTCTGCCCTCAAGCTTATCGAGGAAGTCGCCAAGATCGGATGCGGGAGGCTCCTCGCCCCAACGGAGAATAAGGGTGGTAAGCTCACGCTTTGCCTCCTCGTATCTCTCGCGTGCTCTGACAACTGCCTGTCTTGCGTTCTCGGTAGCAACCGCCATAGCATCTCTCTTGCTTCTGGCCTCGGCAATAATAGCGATCTTGCCCTTAAGATCCTCGAAGCTGGCTGTTCCGAATTCCTTTTCAAGCTCGGAGAGCTGCTTGTTGCTCTTAAGAAGGCTATAGAGAAGATATCCTCCGCCACCAAGGGCAAGCACGCCAATAATACCGACGAGAACCTGAAGCACCTGAAGATCGGTAGCAGAAGCCGCGACTATCTCAAATACGCCTGCTGCGATCACGAGAAGTCCGGCGAGAATAGCAAGGGTGGTATCGCGAACGGTGTGCTTCCAAAGAGAGGTCGCACGCTTAACGATCTCAGCCTCGCCACCAAGCTCACCTGCACGCTCGATAGCGTTCTCGATCTCGTGGGTGATACCGATAGCAGCCTTCTGTGCATTGTATGCGTCCTGGGCATCGCCGAGGGTGTGATACGCCTCGTTTACACCCTTTCTCGCAACGAGAAGCTCGGTGAGATACTGCTCGTTGGGATAGAAGCCCGCACGGGTATTTTCCTCTATGTACTTATTGTAAAACTCGATCTTTTCCTCGCACTCCTGCTCAAGAAGGTGAAGCTGGTCGAAGGTCTGGATAAGCATAGCGTTATTGTAAGAGGAGTCGAGGTCATAAAGTTTAGTCTGCTTTTCCTCTGCCTCAGCTCTTCTCGCACGGATTCTGAAGAGCTCGGCCTCCTTCTCAAGAATAAGCTTGTTATCTATGTTACAAGCGTCAAGGCTCTCCTCAAGAGCCTCCTCCTTGCGAGCAAGGTCAACGATAGCACCGCCGGTGCCACCCTCGTGAAGAAGGGCGTTCATCTTATCGCTGATTCTTGCCTCCGCACGCTGCTTATTTATTTTTTCGCTACCGGAGAAAATAATATTCTCAATAGACTCCTTTACCGAGCCCTCGTCAATATCCGATCCGCCGATCTGACCGATAAATGCGGTATTGTCGAACAGCTCGCTGTCTACACCGAAGAACACCTCGCCTGCGGCAAGCTTGCCAAAGGCAGGAGCACCCGTCTCCACGTCAACGATAGATGCCTCCTCGCGATAGGTGGTTCTATCGGAATTGTCGGTGGGAACGGTGGAGCGGTTGATAACGTATCTCTTGCCGCCAACTCTGACGTACATAGAGCCGTGTGCCATACCGGTATCCCAGCTTATTCTCTTCTTTCTCTCAGAGGTAGCCTCGCCCTCATCATCGGTAAAGCCGTAAAGCATATACCTGATAAAAGCGGCAATTGTACTCTTACCTGATTCGTTTTCGCCCTCAATAACGTTAACGCCGTCGGAGAACTCCAAGGTCATATCGTTTATGTGGCCAAAGCTTTTGATAACGATCTTCTCTATTATCATAGGACAGTCCTTTCCTGAATTTCCACGCAAAAACCGAGCCTTTGCCCCTTGATTTTACGCAGAAAATATGATAAAATATTTTTAAATATACTTTTACAACAATATTATACACTACAAATTTCGATTTTTCAAGAGGTAGAGCGAATGTTTGTGAAAAAAAGTGAAGTTTACAGAGGTAGGTCTGTTACGGTAATCGACGGACTTGGATATATGAGCCTTGCCGATACATTGGAATGCGGTCAGGCCTTCAGATACGAAAGGCTTGTCAGCGAGGAGGGATACGTAGAGTACCTGACCGTTGCCTACGGCAAGATCATCAGAGTCGGGCAAAGGCGTGCAGGCGAGCTTATCTTCTTCGATGACTGGAGCGAGGAATACGAGGCGGCAGTCAGCAGGTATTTTCGATTTGACAAGGATTTTGAGGCCATAAGGCAGGATATCATCTCCAGAACCGACTCCGAATGGCTGAAGCGAGCCGCTGAGGAGGCAAAGGGCATTGTTATTCTTAAGCAAGAGCCCTGGGAAACTCTATTTTCCTTCATCATCTCGCAAAACAACAATATTCCCCGAATCAGAAAGATCATTCGCAACATCTGCCTTCAATACGGAGATAATCTGGCACAGAGCGAGGGACTTTCAGTCTGTCCCCTGCCCCACAAGGACTGTGTCCCCGGATGCGAGGAATGTAAGGAGTGCGGTATATGCTACTCCTTCCCCACCGCAAAGCAGGTGGTAGAAAATCCCGAGGCACTTCTTCCCTCACGTCCCGGCTTCAGATACAAGTATCTGTTTGACGCCGCAGCAAGAGTCAGCGATGGCAGGAGCAATCTTGAGGACATTGAAAGAAATGCCCGCTACGACTACACGGTAGAAAAGCTTAAGGAGATCCTCGGTGTTGGCGACAAGGTTGCCAGCTGCGTGGCTCTCTTCGGCTTTGCAAATCTCGAGGCCTTTCCTATCGACGTATGGATGAAGCGTGCCATCGACGAGTATTTTGATGGAAGGCTGGATCCCACCTCCCTCGGTCCGTACGCAGGAGTGGCACAGCAATATATCTTCCATTACATACGGAATCTGCAGGAGCAGGATTAAAAACGTTAATAAATCGCAAGTGACGCACTTTGATCTTTTTCGAGTCAAAGTGCGTCACTTTTATGCTAAAATGGACTAACGGGGGTGCGAAAAATGAACATGTTCGAGGAAGCAAGGTCGCTTGACGGAATGATAAAAATGCGAAGGCTATCACAAAATCAAGCGGCAAAAATGCTGGGAGTCAGCCAATCTTACGTGGCAAATAAAATAAGGCTTTTAGGCCTAAAAAAAGAGCATCAGGACAGAATAATAGCCACACGTCTGTCCGAAAGGCACGCCAGAGCCCTGCTCAGACTTGAGGAAGATCTACGCTCAGATGCCCTTGAAAAAATAATTGAAAGAGGCCTGACGGTGAGCGAAAGCGAGGCACTGATAGATTTTATGAACACGCATAATCTGCCAAAAAAGGTAGGCAATGCCGATCGCCTGCGTGCAATAGATATTTTTCTTGATGGAATAAAAAATTCCCTCGCCTCTCTCTGTGCCATAGGCGTCACCTCCTCGCAAAAAACCTCCTATTTTGGAAACAAAATGGTGATTACAATTTGCATTGAAAATGGATAAAACAGCGCATTTTGACAATGGTTATTTACATTTTAGCGTCATTTCGCAAAAAATACTTTCCTTTTTAAGAGTCATTTTCTATTAATAAATAAACTTTTTATTTTTTAAGCAATTTGTATTTTTATCAAAAAAAGGTGTAATCCCACCATTACACCTCTTTTGTTTAGTTGTTTCTTTCATCTCTCCATGCTATGTAATCTTTTATGTCGCTATCAACCAAAGACAGGCACGCGGCAACTACAAAAGCATCATCTATAAACCCTGCGCCGGGAATGATGTCGGGCACTATGTCTATGGGAGATACAAAATATGCGATCGCACTTACCATAGCAATAATTGTACCGAGTGGAACCTTAGTATATTCTTTTTTTACATAACTATTTACCATAGCCGCAAGTACGGGAATGTGAGATAGCCCCTCACCTATTTGTGGAATCGCCTTTAATTTGCGTTCCATCTCTACGAAAAGGTTGTTTAGTTTATCTTCATTTTGAAGAATTACCTTCGCCTCATCATATCCTTTTTCTAAAACTTCCTGTGCATTTTTCTCGTCAACCGTATTGTTCATATCTTTCTCCTTTTTTATAAAAGAAATTTTTTCTGACGAATTACATCGTAATTCTACCATAAAAAAACAAAAAAGTCAACACAATCATCTTTTTGTTGCAAAAAACTCTCCCTGGCTTTCGTCAGGGAGAGTTCATTATTAAAAATTTATAAGAAGTTTGCTCGGTTTGCCATAGCACAAAAATTGTGAGGGAGATTTTCCGTTCTTCTGACCGAAGGCGTAGTTACCTACGTCGAGTTAGTCGGAAAATGGGAAATATCACCGGAATTTTTAGCTATAGAAGTCTACGAACTTAACGAGTCTCTCGTACTTAGCCTTTGCAGTAGCCTCTGCCTTTTCGAACAGCTCCTTAGCTCTCTCGGGGAAGGACTGTGCAAGACGAGTATATCTAGCCTCGCTGTTGATGAATGCCTGGTAGTCGCCGGTAGGTGCCTTGGAATCAAGAGTGAACTTCTTGTCTGCTGCGGGGTTGAATCTGAACATATGCCAGTAACCAGCCTCAACAGCCTTCTTCATCTCTGCCTGACAGTTCTGCATACCACCCTTGATGGAGTGCATCTCACAGGGAGCGTAACCGATAACGAGAGAGGGTCCGGGATATGCCTCAGCCTCAGCAAGAGCCTTAAGAGTCTGGTTCATATCAGCACCCATAGCGATCTGTGCAACGTAAACGTAGCCGTAGGACATTGCGATCTCAGCAAGGTTCTTCTTGCCGATAGCCTTACCCGCTGCTGCGAACTGAGCAACCTGCCCGATCTGAGAAGCCTTAGAAGCCTGGCCGCCGGTGTTGGAGTAAACCTCGGTATCGAATACCATGATGTTTACATCCTCGCCGGATGCGAGAACGTGGTCAAGACCGCCGAAGCCGATATCGTATGCCCAACCGTCACCACCGAAGATCCAAACAGCCTTCTTGGAAAGGTACTGCTTCTCAGCGAGGATAGCCTTGGACTCCTCACAACCCTTCTCTGCCCACTTTTCAAGGAGAGCAACGAGAGCCTTAGTTGCGGATTCGTTAGCCTTACCGTCGTTTACGGTGTTGAGGTAGTTGTCGATGATAGCCTTGCACTCGTCGCAGGGAGCCTTGAGATTCTTAACCATACCAATAAGCTTCTCACGGATAGCCTTCTGACCGATGTGCATACCAAGGCCGTGCTCAGCGTTATCCTCGAAGAGGGAGTTAGCCCAAGCAGGACCACGGCCGCTTTCCTTATTTACGGTGTAAGGAGTAGCAGGTGCGGAGCCGCCCCAGATAGAAGAACAACCGGTAGCGTTGGAGATATACATTCTCTCACCGAAGAGCTGAGTGATGATACGAGCGTAAGAGGTCTCTGCACAGCCTGCACAAGAGCCGGAGTACTCGAGAAGGGGCTGCTTGAACTGGCTGCCCTTAATGGTAACGTTGATAAGCTCGGGCTTCTCAGAAACGTTAGCAACTGCATAGTCGTATGCGGGCTGCTGATCAAGCTGAGTAGCGATGGGCTTCATCTCGATTGCGGGAGCCTTGCCGGTCTTAGCTGCGTTTGCGGTAACGGGACAAGCCTTTACGCAAAGGGTACAACCCATACAGTCAAGAGGAGATACAGCCATAGTGAACTTGTACTCGGTCTTTGCAACGGGCTTATCGGTGAACTTAGTAACTGCAGGAGCAGCTGCTGCCTCGTCAGCGGTCATTGCGAAGGGACGGATACAAGCGTGAGGACAAACGAATGCACAGTTGTTACACTGGATACAGGTTTCGGGATTCCACTGAGGAACGGAAACTGCAACGCCACGCTTCTCATAAGCTGCAGAGCCCTGGGGGAAGGTACCGTCTGCATACTTAGCGAATGCACCAACGGTGAGGCTGTCACCCTTCATTGCACCAACGGGAACAACGATGTCGTTTACGAAGTCAACGAGGTCTGCACGGTTACCGCTAGCCTTTGCAGCTACGGGAGTTTCGCCTGCATTTGCCCACTCAGTGGGAACTGCAACCTCTACGAGTGCGTCCTTACCTGCGTCGATAGCTGCATAGTTGAGGTCAACAATAGCCTGTCCCTTCTTAATGTAGGACTTGTAAGCCGCCTTCTTCATGTAATCGATAGCTTCCTCTGCGGGAAGGATCTTTGCAAGAGCGAAGAATGCAGACTGAAGAACGGTGTTCTTAACCTTTGCATTACCGAGGTCGATAGCGATCTTGGTAGCGTTGATGGTGTAGAACTTAATGTTGTTCTTTGCGATGTAGCTCTTAACGGATGCGGGAATGTGTGCATCAAGCTCCTCTGCAGACCAGGGACAGTCGAGAAGGAATGTACCGCCGGGCTTAACGTCGGAGATCATATCATACTTGTTAAGGTATGCGTTGTTGTGGCAAGCTACGAAATCTGCCTTATTGATATAGTAAGATGACTTGATGTGGCTGTCACCGAATCTAAGGTGAGAAATGGTGATACCGGAGGTCTTCTTAGAGTCATACTGGAAGTATGCCTGAATATGCTTGTCGGTGTGGTCACCGATGATCTTGATGGAGTTCTTGTTAGCACCAACGGTACCGTCACCGCCAAGACCCCAGAACTTGCACTGGATCATATCAGCGGGAGCAGTATCGGGAGCGGTGGTCTCAGGAAGAGAAAGATTGGTGAGATCGTCTACGATACCCATAGTGAAGTGGTTCTTCTGCTCGCCTGCCATATTTGCGTATACAGCGAAGAGAGAGGAAGGAGGAGTATCCTTAGAGCCAAGACCGTATCTACCGCCGAGAACCTTAACGCCGGTTCTGCCAACCTCGCTGAGAGCGGTTATAACGTCGAGGTAAAGAGGCTCACCGAGAGAGCCGGGCTCCTTAGTTCTGTCAAGAACGGAAAGAACCTTACAGGTTGCGGGAATAGCCTCAACGAACTTCTCAGCAACGAAGGGTCTGTAAAGGCGAACCTTGATAAGACCAACCTTCTCGCCGTTTGCGTTAAGGTAATCAACAACCTCCTCTACAACATCACATACAAAACCAAGTCGGAGGCCAAGCGGTCTTAGGAAGACAAGTTGCCCCCCCAACTCCTTGGCTCACAGAACGACATGGCTACGAACCGACTTGGGTCTGTAAAGGCGAACCTTGATAAGACCTACCTTCTCGCCGTTTGCGTTAAGGTAATCAACAACCTCCTCTACAACATCACATACAAAACC
>JAZSEC010000002.1:0-8946 GCA_045531485.1 Eubacteriales bacterium
CAAGGACAGAGATATTGCAATGGTATTCCAGAACTACGCTCTCTATCCCCATATGACCGTATATGACAATATGGCATTCGGTCTTAAGCTTCGTAAAATCAAAGACCCAGTAACAGGACAGCTCAGAAAGTACACAAAGCAGGAAATCGATGAAAAGGTTAAGGCAGCATCTAAGATCCTAGCTATCGAAGAATACCTCAAGAGAAAACCCAAGGCTCTTTCAGGTGGTCAGCGTCAGAGAGTTGCTCTTGGCAGAACTATCGTTCGTAATCCTAAGGTGTTCCTTCTCGACGAGCCCCTTTCAAACCTTGATGCAAAGCTCAGAGCAGCGATGAGAAGTGAAATTATTAAGCTTCACGATCAGCTCGGTGCAACGTTTATTTACGTAACTCACGACCAGGTAGAAGCTATGACAATGGGTACAAGAATCGTTGTTATGAAGGACGGCTTCGTTCAGCAGATCGGCGCTCCACAGGAGCTTTACGATCATCCCATTAACACATTCGTTGCAGGATTTATAGGTACTCCCCAGATGAACTTCTTTGATGGTAGAATTTCTCCTGACGGAACAATTACATTCGCAAATAACCAGACAATCAAGCTCTCAAAAGAAGCACTAACAAACTTTGATGAAAATAAGATTGGTAACGGTCTTGATATTGTTATGGGTATACGTCCCGGTGATCTTAAGGTGCTTGATGCTGAAAACGATATGAGCGTAATTGCAAGAGTTGAAGTTATCGAAGCTCTCGGTAACGAAACTATTATTTATGCTGATCTCGATAAAAATGCTGAAGTGCATCTTGAAAAAGGTCCCACAAGTATTGTTGCTGCTGCAAAGCTTAAGAATAATCCCGCAAGAAAGAGTGAGATCATCTTTGGCCTTGACGAAGAGGCTATACATATCTTTGATAAAAAAACTGAAAGAAGCATTAGAAAGTAATAATTCAGGGCTATCTGCAATTTTGCAGATAGCCCTGTTCTATATTCACAGATACTATTTACAGATTATTTATTTGCTAAAGGAGGGGGGACCTATCTTTTTTCTTTCCTACATTTCTCTCCGTTTATGATGTGTTGCTATCTTGCACATATATAATAGAAGCTATACAAGATTAAGCTGATGAATTAGCCTTCTTATAGATGAATCACAAGGATATATTCCTACACTTATTTGACGGTGCGAACATGGGCAATTCCGAAGTGCGGCAGTAGAAGCGACAATATTAGAGTATAAAAACAGACATGGTATTAAGATTTTTGCTGACGACAGGTATTATCCTAATAAGGTAATGTGTTTGCTATATGCATTATTTTTCATATTTTGTTTCAGATTACAGAAATTCTTGCATTGGCGAAGAAGTATAAATAAATTGAGCGATGCGAGGATAACTTGCATCGCTTTTTTAACAATATCTCGGCTTTTGGCATAACACATCACCCTATAGCTTGTTCAAAGTTTATTATTTTAAAGGTATAATGATAGCATAAGAAATAGGCTAATAGCATAGGAGGTGTGAATATGGATAGAGTAGCCTTAGGCAAACGAGTTAGAGAAGCGAGAAACAGATCTCGTTATACTCAAGAGGTTCTTGCTGAAAAAGCAGATATAGCGGTTGCTTATTTAGGCGAGATTGAAAGAGGCGAAAAGACGCCAAGTTTAGATGTTTTAGTCAAACTTGCAGAGTCGCTCGAGGTTTCTTGTGATTATCTCCTTCGTGATAGCGTAGAAGCCGGTACAGTTTACGTTGATGCTGATATTTCACGTAAGCTCGCTGGATTGACACGCAAGCAAAGAATTGCTGCAGAATCAATTTTAGATGCATATATAAAAACACTTTAAGATAAGAGGGTTTGAAAAAACTCTCTTATTTTTTTCGTTTTACGCAGATTTCGACAGTTTTTTCATTATTTGTTTGCTATAATAGGCTCATAGCATAGCTGAAAGGCTAATAGCGTTAGCAAATAAGGAGGAAAAATTATGTTTTACAGAGTATTTCGACAAATCGATGAACTAGGAAGGGTTGTTATTCCAAAGAAATTAAGAGAGAGGTTTGGAATGAAGAGCGGAGATGAGGTAATGATTGAGTTCAATGAAGACGGCATTATAATTCACCCGGAGGAGTACTATAAAGATGTTAAAAGAAACAATGAAGAATGAGCGTGAGTTAATCCTTTCTGATCCGATTATTAGTGCGGTGTTAAAAGTTGAAGCCGAAAGTGTAGGAGTAACCGTAGAAGAGTATTGCGATCGTTTTTTAGAGAGCTTTTACGATAATCCTGGTGCGTTTACGGATATTCTTAGTGTGAGTAATGCATAATAGTTATTGGCAAAAAAATAGCCGAGCTTGGGTTACCAAGCCCGGCTATCTGTTTTTTATACGTATTGTCCGTATATCTTATCATATACGGTAATCGCTTTGCAAGGACGGTTTTGATGAATCACATCCTCAACTATTGGCTTGCCCTTGTCAACTCCTCTTAATAGGATTTTGTTTGATTCTGAACTGAGGGCAGGGAAGGTGGCATCTACGAAATTATTGCTCGTGCATACTTGTATAATCTTAAAGCCTTTTTGCACCAAGTAAGCACTGAACTGCCATAACTTCTCAAACTTGCCGTATGAGTCGAGAATTGCCGAGATATCCTTGTCGGGATGATATGCCGTAATTCTAAAATAATTTGCCATTGTTATTCCTCCTTATGCGGCTATTTTCTTTAACTGCCTCTTTGCGTAAGGCAGCCATTTCTTTTGGATAAAGGTCTGTACGTCTTCTGTCGGTTTTGTGTTACCACTTGCATAGATTTGAAGTATTTTATTACTCTTTAGCGAATATTCCATCGTGACTAGCGGAACGTCAGGAGCATCAGCACTACGAATAAAGAATATAAGCGTTTCCTCTCTTACAAACTTTTTATCATAGCCCATCTTGCCGACACAGTGATGTAGAGCTAAACCCTCATTAACCAATTCTGCCGGACTTTTTGCTATGAATACAAGATATATTTCGTTTTTATCTCTCTGCAAAGGCAGGTATTTGTTTGCCACAGATGCGAACTGTTCATAGAATTCTTTTTTTAATTCGGCATCTGCTTTTGCCTTTGCAGACTCATATTCATCAATTCTAATATCGTGCCAACGCTTGAAGTCGTGAGGGAAGCGATTCTTCTTATCTGACATATCCAAGCCGAGATAATTGCAAGCTTTTAAGTAATCGTTATAAAGGCGATTGGAAATCTTTTGCTCGCCTATATAAGAAAAATACTCCTCGTAATGAGGAGCAAACAAATCCCTTATTGGCTTGTAATCCTTATCTGCACAGAGCCCCTTTTTAGCACGTTCATAGGCATCTGCTACAAGTACAGGCTTTCCTGTTCTATATGCGTGAAATATGGTTGAAACATATACATCCTTGCTCGCAATATCCTTTGCATTTTTGGAGAGCCATTTTCTGAACTTTTGGTCTTTTCCAAGCTTCACTAATATCTGTTTACTCATAGCAAACTTTGAAAGTCCCATTTTTGTAACGTACTCAAGCTGTGGGTATTTTTCGTACATACGAAGGTATTTTATTATGTTGTCACCGTCGTATATATCGCAAGCAGAATACTTGTAAGCATGTATCTTCAGTGCGTATTCAGGATTTACAACAGGAGCGAAGGGATCAAACTTATCGTCATAATGCCAACCCCAATCAGGATCCTTGTACCATTTTGCATTTTTGGTCAAGCCTTCATCGTGCCAGCCTACTGTATACCCGGCAATATAGTAAAATGCCATATCCTTTACGAAGCATATATCCGAGTGAATTCCGTGTACTGCCACCTGTTTATAATGCCAATTCTTATAGCGATTCTTTACAGCCACAGTAACCTTTACAAGCTCACCATCATTCTTCGTAAGATATGAGTAAAAGCGAGTTATTCCTTTAGGTTCGGGATAACGTTTCAAATCTCGTTTCTTAATTAACTTCACTATGTATTTAGGTATAGGCTTTATCTTTTCCATTTTCATTATAATCTCACCTCCAGGTCGTCTTTAAGTATGCCGAAGAGAATACTGATAAGGTCATTAACTCTATCATCAACTTTGTTGTTTTCAGTTACCTCGCCGGTTTCTGTATTAACCTGTAGGTCAGAACCGTCTTTCTGGAACTGTAAGAAGAATTGAATATTGTCTTCTCCTTCAGCAATTGCTATACTCGAAAACTGACGCATTTTGTCTCTGTAAACGTCAACTCTGTGATAGGGAAAACCAACCATAGGTACACGTTCTTCAAGACCAAAATCTCTGCTCGTTAATGTAAGCTCAAGCTTTTCTGCAACTCTTTCTGCAGCATCTCCGAATATCTCATAGAAGTCACCAACTCTGAGAGCAATTAAAGTTGTAGGGTATTTTTCAACCAAAGCCATATATCTCGTGTATAAAGGAGAGATCTTGGCCTGCTTAATTATAGGCTCTTCATTTATGGTTTCTTCGACAGTTTCTTCAACGCCTTCTTCTACCGTTTCTTCTGTATCAGTAATAACGGGAGTATCGCTTGTAAAGTCAAAGAGCGACAACTGATCCGACTCCGGCTTTTTAGCTACGGGTGGAGTATATGTAGAAGCGAGAGCTGTAGTCGTTTTTTTAACTACGGGCTTCGGAGCTTTATATTCGGTTCCGTCTTCGTTGTATAGCTTACCCTCAATACTATCCTCTTCAAAGTAGTGAATAGCCCAACCGAAAACAACGTCACTTCGAACACAAGCCGCTGAAGCTCCTTTTTCGGCTTGCTTTCTTGCTTCACTGGTGGCATATTTCATAAAGCCTTCAAGCGTCTTTTTGTTGATAAGAGTTTTACCGTCCTTTTCAACTTTAACGCCGTTGTTTATCTTTTCTGCAAGCGTTTCACTTGCATTGTCCTCCAAGTATTTCTTAATAAGTTCTTGTTCTGTACCTTTTGCAGTGAGATTTAAGTAAATCATTTTATATACCTCCTAATTATTGATTTTTGTTATAAAAAGAAAAAGCCCCTTTCTGTTTCCAGAAGGGAACTTCATGCCAAATGCCGGCACGTACTTCAGATCTTTTTATCGGGATAATCACCCATTCGGGTTTATTTAAAGTGTGATTATCCTCACGTGATTTCTGTGGGTATTTCAGATAATACCTTTTTGCTTGTTTAGCCTGTTTGTAGGTGTAGGTCAAGAAGTGCCTTATGTATTCTTTAGCACCTTTTTCCTTGTAGCAAACTTTATAGCCAAACGGATTATGTAAGTTAGGCTTCATACAACACCATAAAGCCTTTCTGCCACTCTTGGCAAAGCCGAGTAGAAGTTAGTGTTCATAATCGTGTTATGCAGCTCTCGATCGTGAGCAAAGTAATTTCTATCGGCAAATTCAAAGCCTTTTTTGGTAAGCTTTTTAAGCTCGTAACTGTCCGAACCATCGTGGTGATACCCGGAAATATAAAAATGACCGTTTTCATCATAGAACTTAACAAAGTCCAAATGACGAATACAGTCAAGCAGATCATCTATACTACGAATAAACTTACCACCACGAGAAGGACCATCCCACCTACCACACGTTCCTGTAAGCAGGTAGCAATCCTTTTCAAGTAAATACTCAAGATCGGCTCTGAAGTCATCCCAATCCCGACGCTGCTGTTCTTCCATTTCGTGATAAACTACGCAGTCTGGAATCTCTTCCTCTGATACCCAGCCTTCTTCTTCGGCAAAGGTCTCAAAAAGGTAATTCTTAACCGAGTTGAAGCTCTGAACGTCGTTATCATCATAAAATACTGTTGTTTTAGTTTTCATAGTTTTACTCCTGTATTATTCCGTATTTATCATCTGCGTAATATTCACAGACAAAGGGGTTAAATATAGCGGTACACTTTACACCTTTATAATCGACAATATAAGTTGTTTGTGTACCGTTTTTTCTTTCTTCAAGGACTGTAACAAGATCCATTTTACCACCGAGCGAATTTATATGTGCTCGTACCTGATAGGTGTTATCTTCCGGTATCTCGCAGTAGTCTTGTAAATCCTGCAACTTTGTAAGCGGGGTAGGGGTCTCAAGAGTCCCCATACAGTAATCGTAATCATAATAATCAGCATAATTCGCTTGAAGAGCATTTAAGATATGTACAGCGAGATATATGTTATCATTTTTTACGTGATAAATAGCGAAGTCTTTAAGACAATCTCTTGTTGTAATCTGCGTTTTTTCAGCTGAGAGCCTTTCTACCGCCTCGTCAAATGTCAATTCTTTTAGCTCGTTAATTGTCATTTTTGTTCTCCTTTTATGATACTCTTGTTATTCCACCACCGAGGCTTTGAAGTCCAACAGTGCCGAACTCTGAACAGTAATCAACGTCTTTGTTCCAAACGTAAGCAAAAGCATAATGCTTGTTTCCTTCGGTGACGCAGATGTTTTTCCACTCGCACTTATAATCGGTAATTATAAGGAAGGAATAGCACTCACCAAATTCGGTATATTCGTGAGTAATGGCGTAAACGAGACAATTAAATTCTTCCTCAACCCACTTCATTTTTTTGTAAACCTCCGGCTCCTGGTCTACCCAATAGCCACCGAACATTTCAAAGAAGCATACCTGATCACGCTTCTCAAAGCCTTCGATATAAGGCTCGTAAATGTCCATCTTTTTCATAACCTCAATAGCTCTTGTTTTCTTGTCCTCACGTGTAGTTCTTGTTTTCATTTTTGTTTCTCCTTATCTTAAAATTTCAATTAAACCTTCTGAGTATTCGTAAATGTTATCATATTGGAATGATTCGCCATAGGCTTCAAAATCAAAGTAATCGATTAAAGAGTCGGGAATATCATATCCCATAAGAGAAAACATCTCCCGTCCGTAATCTTCCCAATCAAAGCCTTTATAAATATTGATGTCATCGCTCCAACGAGAGCCATAACTATTAACAAGTTGCTTAAAGTCTTCGAAGCTCCTTATTTCCAGGTAAGCCATCAATACGTCGTATTTGTATGGGTCTGTAAGAACGTCTGCTTCCTGTAAAATATTAAACAGATCCTTAGGATTTACGTAATCCCAATTTTCTGCAGAGGCAGGGAAGTTTTCTACATCTTGAATAAACAGTTCTTCGTCCATTCCATCAAGCTCGAACCCCTCAGCTTTAAGTTCTTCTTCGATTTCGTCCCAATCTGAATAATCAGCAAGGTCAAGCCATTTAGATCCATAAGCTCTTTTATTACACTCGTTGTATGAGCCCCAAGAGCCGATAACGATTTTTATTTCATTACTTATAGCAAGCATCAAAATCACCTCCTTCCAATGCTATTTTTTCTAGGGTTATGTCTTTTGCTTCTTCAAGCAATTCTTCTAAATCAATAATAGGCTTTTCCATTACTTTATCTCCTTAAAGTCGTTAATACTGATTTTTGTATATTCGCAACCGTATTCGAAGTAATAACCGTTTTCGTCTTTGTAGAGGTCGTATGTAACAACACTTACTCTTCCTCTATTAGTAACGGCAACAGCTATTTCGTTCTTGTTTTCGTTGAGGTCAACGATGTTGAAGGTGATCCAAGCTTCACCGTCAAAAATCTTAAATTCGTGTAAATACAATTTGTTTTTCATTGTCTTTCTTCCTTTCTTATTTATATAATTGATTTATTAAGAGCTTAATTTTGTTTTTGATTTCATTTCTTTTGATGAAGTTGTATGTAGGAACTTTCCATAAGAGTTTTTCAAGCTCCATTATTTCATTGAAGATCGAATCATATTTCTTTATTAAATCCTTCATTTCAAACCTCCTTTATACGTATTTAAACCAGATTTTATATTCAACCTCAATTTCTACTTTTTCCATGGACTTATATCCATTGGTATCTTTTTCAACTTCGATTTCGAGGAACTCATTTATCTGTCCACCGAATTCCTGATCTCTTCCTACCAAGGGGTGAATGTATTCGTAAATATCCTGGAAAGCTTTAATGTAAGGCTTCCCATTCTTGCTCATCATTGCAATAATGAGACTGTTATCTGCGATACATCCAACGCCTGTAAGCTTCGGATTATCAAATCTTCCTAACTTCTGTACTGAGTAAACAACTTTTTTCATTTTTCTTTTCTCCTTTAATATTTATTTGTTGCCTTTCGGCACCCTCCCCAAATCGTAGCGTGGTTCGGCAAGAGAAGGGAAGATTTCAAATATTGTTTGTATATGTCAACGGTTATCGATTTTGATTTTTGCCTTCCGTGAAAATTTACATTAAAATAAAAAAGCCGGGTCCAAAGCCCCGACTTAAATAGACTCCAAGTTTTCAGTAAAATTTCAGTGTAAATTAACCGTTTACATATACGAGAACTATGCTACGATCCGTTCCCGAAAGGCAAAAAATAATTATCTGTCACGGTTATAAATAAAAAAGCCCTCGGTGTAAAAACCGAGGGCATGAGGAGTGTCTGGGAAAAGTTAACTCCGCAGTTCGTTTTTAACCTTTGCATAGTAACTTTAGGTTCCCGTTAGTAAATCTTATAAATACAGAGATGGCATGATTCATAAAATTGAAGTTTGCCTCAACATCGTTTTTGTTGTTGTAAACGTATAGCAATTGGTGAACTAACAAAGTGAGCAAAATACTATTTACAAGGCTAAGATATTCTTCCTTTATGACAAACTTATCGTCTGTTATTATGTGGGTGTAATAGTTTCTTGTATCTCTAATCATCTTTGCAAACAAAGCGATTTCTTTATCCGATTGTAAAAAAATATTCTGTTCTTATTCCTTTGTTTGAAGTTATTAGATGGTTTAGAATAATTTTTAAGGATAAAGCCCAAAAGCAGATTGCTATCATTAAGCACAATGCAACAATGGATAAAACAAAAATACAAAGCGTCGAAAAACTCTTTTCAAACCTTGGACTCAAATAAAATTTAAAAACGGAAATCCGTAACACAAATGCGGTTTCC